>NZ_JBWLKL010000011.1:0-219530 GCF_059026065.1 Streptomyces sp. A18
TACGCGGCGATGCCCAGCATCGGGTTCGGGAAGCCGAAGACCGACGCCTGGTCGCTCTTCATGATGTTGCCGCAGGACACCACCGGATTGAGGCTGCAGCCCGGCGTGAAGTCCGGGTCCTCGAGCAGCTTGAACTTGTCCAGCGTGATGACCCACGCCGCGAGCAGCCCCGCCGCACCCGTGATCACCAGAAGCAGCGCGAGCGCACGGCTCCCACCGACACCTCGTGGCGCGTCCGCGTCCGTTCCCCCGCGATCGTGCTCGTTCTCCGAGGGGCGGCTCTCGCTTGCCGGGGTCGTCTTGCTCATCACGCCGTTCCGTCGCTTGTGGGGGCCTGCTGGCACCGACATTGTGCCGCACGCTCGTGGGTGTCCACCGTTCGATGGACATAAGGAGGTACGTGCGGAGGTCCCGGAGCGTTCGGTTCGCCGGGACTCTCGACGCATGACGACAGACGACGGTACGACAGAGGCCACGGGCGACCTCGCGGTGGACGTACGGGGGCTGCGCAAGCGCTACGGAGACGTGACAGCCGTGGACGGCATCGACCTGGCCGTGCGGCACGGGGAGGTTTTCGGCCTCCTCGGCCCCAACGGCGCGGGCAAGAGCACCA
The DNA here is from genome assembly GCF_059026065.1 of Streptomyces sp. A18. NCBI lineage: Bacteria > Bacillati > Actinomycetota > Actinomycetes > Kitasatosporales > Streptomycetaceae > Streptomyces > Streptomyces sp. A18. The sequence goes on from NZ_JBWLKL010000011.1 coordinate 614, forward strand.
CGGTGGAGATCCTCCAGGGCAACCGCGCGCGGGACGGCGGTAAGGTCGCCGTGCTCGGCGCCGACCCCGCGTCCGCCGGGCGTGCGTGGCGCTCGCGCGTCGGGATCGTGTGGCAGGACGAGTCGGCGCCCGCCGAGTTGACGGTGCGCGAGACAGTACGTCAGTTCGCCCGCTACTACCCGCGACCGCGCGACCCCGAGGACGTCATCGCACTCGTCGGTCTGGAGGAGAAGGCGGCGAGCCGTGTCAAGGGCCTCTCCGGCGGCCAGCGCCGCCGCCTTGACGTGGCGCTCGGCGTGGTCGGCGACCCGGGTCTCCTGCTCCTGGACGAGCCGACCACGGGCTTCGACCCGGCCGCGCGGCGCCAGTTCTGGAGCCTGATCCGCAGACTGGCCGACGAGGGCACGACCATCGTGCTGACCACGCACCATCTGGAGGAGGCGGAAGCACTCGCGCACCGGCTCGCGGTGATCGCCGATGGCCGGGTGGTGGCCGAGGGCGAGCCCGCCGCCCTGCGCCGACGCCACGGGACCGGGGCCACCGTCGAGTGGACGGACCTGGCCGGGACCCCGCACAGCGAGCGCACCGAGACGCCGACGCGTACCGTCGCCGAGCTGACGGCCCGGTTCGACGGGGAGATCCCGGGGCTGCTCATCGGCCGCCCCTCCCTGGAGGACGTATACCTGCGGCTCACCGGGCAGGAGGGCGACGCGCGATGACATCGACGGCCGCCACCCCAGGCGTACTTTCCTCCGAGCAGTCCCCGCAGCGGCTGCCATCGGCATGGGCGCTCGGCCTCCATCAGGGCGCGATGGAGCTGAGGCAGTTCTTCCGGTTGCGCGAGCAGGTGGTCTTCACCTTCGCCTTCCCCATCGTCTTCCTCTGCCTCTTCGCCTCGATCTTCCGCGACGACGTGGAGGGCGCGGGCATCACGGCGTCGCAGCTCTACGTGGCCGCCATGATCGCCGCGGGCGTCATGTCCATCAGCTTCCAGTCGCTCGGCATCTCCATCGCGATCGAGCGCGACGAGAAGGTGTTGCGCCGCCTGCGCGGGACACCGATGCCGCCCGCCGCGTACTTCCTCGGCAAGATCTGGCTCGTCCTGGTCACCGGCATCCTGGAGACCGTGGCCCTGCTGGTCGTCGGCGTGACGCTCTTCGACGTCGATCTGCCGACGAGCGCGGGCAAGTGGCTCACCTTCGGCTGGATCTTCGTGCTCGGCCTCACCGGGTGCACGCTGCTCGGCATCGCGATCAGCAGCGTCCCGAAGTCCGGGCGCAGCGCGAACTCCGTGGTCGTACTCCCCTTCCTGGTGCTGCAGTTCATCTCGGGCGTCTACATCGCCATCGACACGATCCCCCACTGGATGCTGAACATCAGCGCGCTCTTCCCGCTGAAGTGGATGTGCCAGGGCTTTCGCGGGGTGTTCCTGCCCGAGTCGGCGAACGTCCTGGAACAGACGGGGAGTTGGGAGTACGGGCGCATCGCCCTGGTGCTCGGCGCCTGGTGCGTCGGAGGATTGGTGCTGTGTCTGCTGACCTTCCGGTGGAAGAACCGGCGCGACGGATGAGCGGGGCGGCCGGTCCGCGCGACGCGCACATCTGGCTGCGCACGTTCCGGCTCTGGGACTCGTACTTCGCCGTGGTGTGGGCGGCCACCCTGGTCTTCGTGCTCGGTACGGCGGAGCCGGGGTGGCCCGTCCGGCTCACCACGGCCGGGCTTCTGCTGCTCCTCGTCCCCTGGTACGTGGGGTTCGGGCGCCGCGTGCTCATGGAGGAGGGCACCGACGAACGGCGGGCGCTGATCTACATCGCGGGCGCGACCGTGCTGTTCCTGCCGCCGGGCGTCCTGATCGGCGAGACACGCCTGATGACCTTCGCGCTCATCCCGCAGTGCTTCATCTGCCTGCGGATGCGCTGGGCGATCGTGGCGGTCACCGTCATCAACATCGCGCCCGTGGGGGGCTGGGTGCTGCTGTGGCGGCCCTCGCCGCAGGACATCTTCTACAACTCGGTGTTCGCCGTCGTGACGCTGGTCTTCTCGGTGGCGATGGGCAGCTGGATCGTCCGCATCATCGAGCAGAGCCACGAACGGGCGGACCTCATCGCCGAGGTGGAGGCCGGCCGCGAGGAGGTCGCACGGCTCTCCGCCGAGCGCGGCGCCCTCGCGGAGCGCGAGCGCATGTCGCGCGAGATCCACGACACCCTCGCGCAGGGCTTCACCAGCGTCCTCATGCTCGTCCAGGCTGTCGACGCCGAGCTGGAGCGTGACGTGCCCGCCGCCCGACGCCACCTGGGCCTGATGGAGGCGACAGCACGGCAGAACCTCGCGGAGGCGCGGGCCCTGGTCGCGGGGCGCGCGCCCGCCGACCTGGACGGTGGTTCGCTGCCGGAGGCGTTGCGGCGCCTGGCCGCCCGGCACGGGGCGTCGGTAGCGGTGACGGGTGAGGTACGTCCGCTGCCGCCCGGCCTGGAGGTGGTCGCCCTGCGCTCCTGCCAGGAGGCCCTCACCAACGTACGCAGGCACGCGGGGCCCAGTGCGTCGGCGAGTGTCGCCCTGGTCTACGCGCCGGGCTCGCTCACCCTGGCGGTACGGGACACGGGGTGCGGCTTCGACACCGGGGTGCCGCGGCAGGGGTACGGCCTGCCGGGGTTGCGCGAGCGGGCCGCCGAGGTCAGGGGCACCGCAGAGGTGGCCAGCGGCCCCGGCGATGGCACGACCGTCACCGTCCTGCTTCCGATCCCCGAGAGGACCGCCCTGTGATCCGCATCGTGCTGGCGGACGACCATCCCGTCGTACGCGAAGGGCTGCGCGCCATGTTGAGCGCGGAGCCGGATCTGGAGGTCGTCGGGGAGGCGTCCAGCGGACCCCGGGCGGAGGCACTGGCCGCCGAACTGCGGCCGGACATCGTCCTGATGGACCTGCGGATGCCCAGTGGGGGCGGGGCCGACTCGATCGAGCGGATGGCCGCGGCGGGGCTGCCCTGCCGGGTGATCGTGCTGACGACGTACGAGACCGACCGCGACATTCTGCGGGCCGTGGAGGCGGGTGCGGCGGGCTATCTGCTCAAGGACCTGGCCCGGGGTGAGCTGGCGGAGGCGGTGCGGGCCGCTGCCCGCGGGGAGACGGTGCTCGCTCCTTCGGTGGCGGCGCGTCTGGTGGACCAGCTGCGTACGCGCCCGGAGCGGCCACGGCTCGCGGAGCGTGAGACGGCGGTGCTTCGTCTTGTTGCGGAGGGTTGCACCAACGCGGAGATAGGGCGGCGCCTGCATGTGGCCGAGTCGACGGTGAAGACCCATCTCCTGCGGATCTTCGGGAAACTGGGGGTGGACGACCGCACGGCGGCGGTCACCAGCGCGATGCGGCATGGGTTGCTGGACTGAGGATTTCGCCCCCTCCGCCCCTGCCCTTCCCGTATCTGGGGGCTCCGCCCCCAGACCCCCGGATCGGCCGGAACGGCCTCGTCCCCAAACGCCGGACGGGCTGAAGTTCAGCCCCTCCGGCGTTTGAGGAGCGGGGTCTGGGGCGGCGCCCCAGGTCGGGACGGGCAGGGACGGGCAGGGACGGAGAGGGCGAAGAAACCGACCCGGGGGTCAGCTCAGCCGGGCCTTCAGCTCACCCACCAGCTCGCCCACCGCGACAGCGTCCTGCTCTCCCGACTCCATGTCCTTCACCTGCACGACGCCCTCGGCGAGATCCCGCTCACCGGCGACGATCGTGAAGCGCGCGCCGCTGCGGTTCGCGTTCTTCATCGCGCCCTTCAGGCCCTTCCCGCCGTACGAGAAGTCCGCCGCGATCCCCGCCCTGCGCAGCTCCGTCACCTTGGAGAACAGGACCCGCCGCGCCTCGTCGCCGAGTGGCACCGCGAACACGCTGGTCGCCGAGGGCAGTTCGAGCTCCACGCCCTCCGCCTCCAGGGCAAGGACCGTGCGGTCCACGCCGAGTGCCCAGCCCACCGAAGGCAGCGAAGGGCCGCCGATCATCTCGGACAGGCCGTCGTAGCGACCGCCGCCGCCCACCGCGGACTGCGAGCCGAGGCCGTCGTGGACGAACTCGAAGGTCGTACGGGTGTAGTAGTCGAGGCCGCGGACCAGCTTCGGGTCGTCCTCGTACGCGACGCCCTCCGCCGTCAGGAGCTCCCGCACCTGCTCGTGGTACGCCTTGCACGCGTCGCACAGGTAGTCGCGCAGCATCGGGGCGCCGACCAGCTGCTTCTGGACGTCGTCACGCTTGTCGTCCAGGACACGGAGCGGGTTGATGTCGATACGTCGACGTGTCTCCTCGTCCAGGTCCAAGCCGCGCAGGAAGTCCTGCAGCGCGGCGCGGTAGACGGGGCGGCACTCCTTGTCGCCGAGCGAGTTCAGCAGGATGCGGAACTGCTTCAGGCCCAGGGTGCGGTACGCCTGGTCGGCGAGGATGATCAACTCGGCGTCGAGTGCCGGGTCCTCCGTACCGATCGCCTCGGCACCGACCTGTGAGAAGTGGCGGTAGCGGCCCTTCTGCGGGCGCTCGTAGCGGTAGTACGAGCCCGAGTACCAGAGCTTGACCGGGAGGTTGCCCGCCTTGTGCAGGTTGGCCTCCAGGGCCGCGCGCAGCACGGAAGCCGTGCCCTCGGGCCGCAGGGCGAGCTGGTCGCCGCCCTTGGTCTCGAAGGCGTACATCTCCTTGGAGACGATGTCGGTGGACTCGCCCACGCCGCGCGAGAACAGCTCGACGTTCTCGAAGCCGGGCGTCTCCACGTAGCCGTACCCGGAGTTCCGCAGCGGCGTGGCGATGGCCTCGCGCACCGCCAGGTACGTCGCGGAGACCGGCGGCAGCAGGTCGTACGTGCCCTTGGGGGCCTTGAAGGTGCTCACGGGTTTTCTCGTCACATTCCTCGTCGGGGAGCGTCGGCTCCCAGGCCGGCGGCCACCTGGCGCAGATACGGGTTGGTGGCGCGCTCACGGCCAATGGTCGTGTGCTCGTTGTGACCGGGCAGGACCACGGTCGAGTCGTCGAGCGGCAGGCACACGCGCGCCAGCGACTCGAACATCTCGTCCTGCGATCCGCCGGGCAGGTCGGTGCGGCCGATGGAGCCGGCGAAGAGCAGGTCGCCCGAGAAGAACACCGAGGGGACCTCGGCGGACTCGGGGAGCTGGAACGTCACCGACCCCTTCGTATGCCCCGGCGCGTGCGCGACGGAGAAGTCAAGACCGGCGAGCTTCAGGCGCGCGCCGTCGGCCAGCTCCTTGACGTCGGAGGGCTCCCCCACGGTCAGCTCGCCGAGCAGCTGCGCGCCGAAGGAACGGCCTATGGCCTTCTCCGGGTCGCTCATCATGTACCGGTCCTCGGGGTGGATCCACGCGGGCACGTCGTGTGCCCCGCAGACCGGGACGACCGAGGCGACATGGTCGATGTGGCCGTGGGTGAGGACGACCGCGACGGGCTTGAGCCGATGCTTCTTGAGTGCGTCCTCGACTCCCTCGGCGGCCTGGTGGCCCGGGTCGATGATCACGCACTCCTCGCCTGCGGCGGGGGCGACCAAGTAGCAGTTGGTGCCCCAGGCCCCGGCGGGAAACCCGGCAATGAGCACGATCGTCCTTCGTTCGTCGTCAGGCGGAGGTGACCGCGCGGGATCGCGGCAGATCAGAGCCTACCGGCGCTCCCGATTCCACAGCTAACCCATATACGGTACGGGGCACACAGAAGCGGTCATCCACGCAGAGGAGAGATCACCCGGTGGTCAGCAACGATCAGCGGCGGCGTCAGCTCGCCCGGGAGAAGTTCTTGCGGCAGCAGCAGCGCCGGGAGGCCGCGCGGCGCAGGGCGCGGATGCGCAACGCGGTGATCGCATCGGCGCTCGCGGTGGTCGTGGCCGGTGGCGCGGTGTCGTACGCGGCAGGAGCCTTCGACGACGACAGCAAGACGAACGACGAGGCGAACGCGAGCCCCACCACCAAGGCGGACCCCTGCGAGAAGCCCGCGGGCGGCAAGGTGAAGCCGCTCAGCTTCAAGAAGGAGCCGGCCCTCACGATCGACAAGTCGGCGGACTACACGATGAAGCTGAGCACCACCTGCGGCGACATCGGCCTCGACCTGGACGCGGCGAAGGCCCCGCACACGGTCAACTCCTTCAACTTCCTGGTGAACAAGGGCTACCTCGACCACACCAAGTGCCACCGGCTCACCGCGGGCGGCATCTACGTCCTGCAGTGCGGCGACCCCAAGGGCACCGGCGAGGGCGGCCCCGGCTACTCGATCCCGGACGAGAACCTCAAGGACAAGCGCCTGAAGGGGAACGTGTATCCGGCGGGTACGGTCGCGATGGCCAACCAGTACAACGCCCAGGAGAAGAAGGGCCGCGACACCGGCGGGAGCCAGTTCTTCCTGGTCTATCAGGACAGTCAGCTGCCGCCCGACTACACACCGTTCGGGACCATTTCCGATTCCGGGATGAAGGTGCTCAAGAAGATTGCCGACGCCGGCGAGAGCACCGGCCAGGGCGACGGCGCCCCGAACGCGACGGTCGTCATCGACAAGGCGACCGTGTCGAAATCCTGACCGTCGCCAGGCAAACTTCCAACGTGCGGGATGCGGACAGCCGCCCCGCCGGTCGCCTATGTTGGCGGTGACGAAACTGTGGACGATGCCGGGGGCCCCGAGGCCCTGCGCAGGCATCATGTGGAGGAGGCGCTGTGAGCAGCGACCCGTGGGGCCGCGTCGACGAGACGGGGACCGTGTATGTGCGCAAGGCCGACGGCAGCGAGCGCGAAGTCGGTTCGTGGAAAGCGGGATCTCCTGATGAGGCCCTTGCCTACTTCGAGCGCAAGTACGACGGTCTGGTCGTCGAGATCGGACTTCTCGAGCGCCGGGTGAAGACGACCGACCTGTCGGCCAAGGACGCCATGACCGCCATCGACCACCTGCGCCAGCAGGTGGACGAGGCACACGCGGTCGGCGATCTGGACGCTCTGAGCACGCGCCTGGACAAGCTCGTCGAGACCGTCGACGCGCGCCGTGAAGAGCGCAAGGTCCAAAAGGCCAAGCAGTCGGACGAGGCGAGGCACGCCAAGGAGGCGCTCGTCGTCGAGGCCGAGGAGCTCGCCCAGAGCGAGCAGTGGCGGGCCGCGGGCGAGCGGCTTCGCGCCCTGGTGGACACCTGGAAGGGGCTGCCGCGCCTCGACCGCAAGTCGGACGACGAGCTGTGGCACCGCTTCTCGCATGCCCGATCGGCGTTCTCCAAGCGGCGCAAGGCTCACTTCGCCTCGCTGGACGCCCAGCGCGAAGAGGCCCGCAAGACCAAGGAGAAGCTGGTCGGCGAGGCCGAGGCCCTCTCGAACTCGACCGACTGGGGTCCGACGGCCGCGCGCTACCGCGACCTGATGACCGAGTGGAAGGCCGCGGGCCGTGCACAGCGCGAGCACGAGGACGACCTGTGGAACCGCTTCCGCGGCGCCCAGGACGTGTTCTTCGCGGCGCGCAGCGCGGTCTTCGCGGAGCGGGACGCCGAGCAGACGGAGAACCTGAAGCTGAAGGAGGAGCTGGCCGAGGAGGCCGAGAAGCTCGTCCCGGTGAAGGACCTCAAGTCGGCCCGCGCCGCCTTCCGTACGCTCAACGAGCGCTGGGAAGCCATCGGCCACGTCCCGCGTGACGCACGGCCGAAGGTCGAGGGCCGGATGCACGCGGTGGAGCGTGCCCTGCAGGACACCGAGGAAGCCGAGTGGCGCCGGACGAACCCGGAGGCGCGGGCTCGGGCCGAGGGTCTGACGGGGCAGCTGCAGGCGGCCGTCGACAAGCTGGTCGACCAGATCGAGAAGGCGCGCGCGGCGGGCAACAATGCCAAGGCGGACAAGCTCCAGAAGGAGCTCGACGGTCGTCAGGCGCTGCTCGACCAGGCCCTCAAGGGTCTGCACGAGTTCGGCGGCTGAGTTTTTCGCTCACTACGTAGAGGGGCTCCCGTACATCGCGTACGGGAGCCCCTCTCCGTAGTGGACCGGTTTACGGCCTGCGGGCCGACGTCACCCTGTAGACGTCATAGACACCCTCAACTCCCCTGACCGCCTTGAGCACATGGCCCAGGTGCTTGGGGTCGCCCATCTCGAAGGTGAAGCGCGAGGTGGCGACCCGGTCGCGGGAGGTCTGGACTGCCGCGGACAGGATGTTCACGTGCTGGTCCGAGAGGATGCGCGTGACGTCCGAGAGCAGCCGGGAGCGGTCCAGTGCCTCGACCTGGATGGCGACCAGGAAGACCGAGGACTGGGTGGGCGCCCACTCGACCTCGAGGATGCGCTCGGGCTCGCGGGAGAGCGAGTCGACGTTCACGCAGTCGCTGCGGTGAACCGATACGCCGCTGCCGCGCGTGACGAAGCCGATGATCGGGTCCCCGGGGACGGGCGTGCAGCAGCGGGCCAGCTTGACCCACACGTCCTCGACGCCCTTGACCACGACACCGGGGTCGGCGTTGGCCCGGCGCTTGCTGCGGCCGCGCGAGGGCGGCGCGCTCTCGGCGATGTCCTCGTTGGCGGCCTCCTCGCCGCCGAGCGCCTGGACGAGCTTCTGCACGACGGACTGCGCGGTGACGTGGCCCTCGCCGATCGCCGCGTAGAGCGACGAGATGTCGGGGTAGCGCATCTCGTGCGCCAGCGTGACGAGCGAGTCGCCCGTGAGGATCCGCTGGATCGGCAGGTTCTGCTTGCGCATGGCCCGTGCGATGGAGTCCTTGCCCTGCTCGATCGCCTCGTCGCGGCGCTCCTTGGAGAACCACGCACGGATCTTGTTGCGCGCCCGCGGTGACTTGACGAAGCCGAGCCAGTCGCGGGATGGGCCCGCGCCGGCCGCCTTGGAGGTGAAGACCTCCACCAAGTCGCCGTTGTCCAGGGTCGATTCGAGCGGTACGAGCCGTCCGTTGACCCGCGCTCCTATGGTGCGGTGACCGACCTCGGTATGGACCGCGTACGAGAAGTCGACCGGCGTCGCCCCCGCCGGGAGCGCTATGACGTCGCCCTTCGGCGTGAACACGAAGACTTCGTTGCGCGACAGGTCGAAGCGCAGCGATTCGAGGAACTCGCTGGGGTCCTCTGTCTCCTTCTGCCAGTCCAGGAGCTGGCGCAGCCACGCCATGTCGTTCAGGTGGTCGTCCTTGCCGCCGGCCTTCTTCGGGACGTCGGTGCGCACCTTGGAGGCGGCGCCGGCGGACGGCTCCTGCTTGTACTTCCAGTGCGCGGCGATGCCGTACTCGGCGCGGCGGTGCATGTCGAACGTACGGATCTGGAGCTCGACGGGCTTGCCGCTGGGGCCGATGACCGTCGTGTGCAGCGACTGGTACATGTTGAACTTCGGCATCGCGATGTAGTCCTTGAACCGGCCGGGGACCGGGTTCCATCGCGCGTGGACCGTGCCGAGGGCGGCATAGCAGTCGCGGACCGTGTCGACGAGGACGCGGATGCCCACCAGGTCGTAGATCTCCGCGAAGTCACGGCCGCGGACGATCATCTTCTGGTAGACGCTGTAGTAGTGCTTCGGGCGCCCGGTGACCGTGGCCTTGATGCGGGCGGCGCGCAGGTCGGCCTGGACCTCGTCGGTCACTATGGCGAGGTACTCGTCCCGCTTGGGGGCACGCTCGGCGACCAGGCGCACGATCTCGTCGTACATCTTGGGGTAGAGGATCGCGAAGGCGAGGTCCTCCAGCTCCCACTTGATGGTGTTCATGCCCAGGCGGTGGGCCAGGGGCGCGTAGATCTCGAGGGTCTCGCGGGCCTTCTTCTCCTGCTTCTCGCGCTTGAGATAGCGCATCGTGCGCATGTTGTGCAGGCGGTCGGCGAGCTTGATGACCAGGACGCGGGGGTCCTTGGCCATGGCGACGACCATCTTGCGCACGGTCTCGGCCTGCGCGGCCTCACCGAACTTGACCTTGTCCAGCTTCGTGACGCCGTCCACGAGCAGGGCGACCTGGTCGCCGAAGTCGCGCTTGAGGGTGTCCAGGCCGTACTCGGTGTCCTCGACGGTGTCATGAAGCAGGCCCGCCATCAGGGTGGCCGGGTCCATGCCCAGCTCGGCGAGGATCGTCGTCACGGCGAGGGGGTGCGTGATGTACGGATCGCCGCTCTTGCGCTTCTGGCCGCGGTGCCAGCGCTCGGCGACCTGGTAGGCCTTCTCGATCTGGCGCAGCGTCGACGTCTCGATCTTGGGGTCGTTGCTGCGCACTATCCGCAGCAGCGGCTCCAGGACCGGGTTGTACGGGTTGGAGCGCTGGACGCCGAGACGCGCCAGGCGGGCGCGTACGCGGTTGGAGGAGCCGGAGCGCTCGTTCTTGGCCGCTGTGGGTCGTGGCGTGGGCGTCGTGCTGCCCGCGCGGGCCTCCGTGGGGGGCTTGGGGCGCGCGTCGGCGGCCGGCTTGTCGCCCTTGGCGCCGTCGCCGGGCGTGCTCGGTGCGGGCTTGCTGGGGGGCGTGCTCTCCTGCTTCGCCGGCGTCGCGCCCTTGGAAGGGGTCGCGCTCTTCGCGGGCGCAGCAGTGGCCGCCGCCGCGCGCTGGGCCTGCTCTGCGGCCTTGGCGGCGGTGAGTGCCTTGGACTCGTCTGGCAAGAGGCGCTCCCTGTGCGCGATCCGGGTCCCCCGGTCAGGCCCCGAAGAGCCCATGGTATCGATCCTGGACCTTCGGCTCGCCCTCAGCCCGTGAGACGGCTCACTACGGGAGAAACACCTGAGGTCTCCACACGGCCAACCCTAGGTCTCTACAGCAGGAACACCAGAGGCGGGCGCCGGATTCCTCCGGGGCCCGCCTCAGGGTGTGCGTGGTGCCTGCTCAGACGCCTCAGACGGTGAGAAGGGCCTCCAGCGGTGCACCCTCCAGGGCCGTCTCCAGCTTGTCGCGGCCCCCGAGGAAGCCGAGCTCCATCAGGACCGCCACACCGGCGACCCGGGCACCCGCACGGCGGATGAGCCGCAGGGACGCCTCGGCGGTCCCGCCGGTCGCCAGGACGTCGTCGACGACCAGGACGCGGTCGTCCGCGGCCAGGTCCTCGGCGTGCACCTCGATCTCGGCGCTGCCGTACTCCAGGTCGTACGACTGGCTGAGCGTCGCTCCGGGGAGCTTGCCCGCCTTCCGTACGGGGATGAAGCCGAGCCCGGCGCGCAGCGCGACCGGGGCGCCCAGGATGAAGCCGCGGGCCTCCAGGCCGACGATCTTCGTGGCGCCGTGCCGCACCGCGAGGTCCGCGAGGGCCTCGGTCAGTGCGGCGAAGGCCACCGGGTCCGCGAGGAGCGGCGTGATGTCCTTGAACATCACTCCGGGCTCCGGATAGTCGGCGACGTCCCGGATGCGGCTGAGCAGCAGTTCCGTCGTCCCGGCGAGCTCGGTCATCGGCGCTTCCCCGAAGGACGGCCGCGGCCCCGGCCCCGGGAGGCCGGCTGCGTGCGTGGTCCGACGACGCCCGCGGGGGCGGCGTCCTGAGGCACGTCGTCGTCCTGTGCCGCGTCGTCCTCGTCATACGGGGCGCTCTCCACGGACTCGCCCTTGGCCGCCGCGGCGGCACGCTTGGCGAGGACGCGCTTCTTGAGCGCCTTCATCTGCGGCTCGGTCTCCTTGAGGTCGGCGACGAGCGGCGTGGCGATGAAGATCGAGGAGTACGCACCGGCGGCGAGGCCGACGAACAGCGACAGCGAGATGTCGTTGAGCATGCCCGCGCCGAGGAAGCCGCCACCGATGAACAGCAGTCCGGCGACCGGCAGGAGCGCGACGACCGTGGTGTTGATCGAACGCACCAGGGTGCTGTTGATGCTGCGGTTGGCGACCTCGCTGTAGGTCCACCTGGTCTGCTTGGCGAGGTCCTTCGACTGCTCCTTCAAGCTGTCGAAGACCACCACGGTGTCGTACAGCGAATAACCGAGGATCGTCAGCAGACCGATGATCGTGCCCTGGGTGACCTCGAAGCCCACCAGGGCGTACACACCCACGGTGATCGTGATGTCGTGGATCAGGGCGATCAGCGCGGCGAGCGCCATGCGCCACTCGAAGGCGATCGCCAGATAGATCACCACGAGGACCATGAAGATGATCAGGCCCGTCCAGGCCTTCTTGCTGATCTGCTCACCCCAACTGGGGCCCACCAGGTCGGCGTTGATGACCTCGGGCTTGAGGTCCATGTCCTTCGCCAGGTCCGCCTTGATCTGGTCGGACTTGGCGGTGTCCACACCGGCGACCTGGATACGCAGACCACCGGAGCCGAGCTCCTGGACGACCGCGTCGTGGCCGGAGGCCTCTTCCGCGTACTTCTCGGCCTGCGCGACCGAGACGCTGGTCTTCGGGGTGGTGAAGACCGCGCCGCCCTCGAACTCGATGCCCATGTTCAGGCCGCGCACCGCCAGGCCGACGATGGCCGTGATGGTGATCAGGATCGAGACGCCGTACCAGATCTTGCGCTTGCCGACGAAGTCGTAGCCGACCTCACCGCGGTAGAGCCTGGCGCCGAGATTGCCGAGCTTCGACATCTCACGCCTCCTTCGGGTCGACAGGGCCAACGGACGAACCAGTGGCGCGGCGGGTGCGGCGCAGCGGCGGCTTGGCGCCGAGCCGCTTCGGGTCGAGGCCGGACCACTTGTGGCCGTTCGAGAAGAACTTCTTGCGCGCCATGAGCGTCATCAGCGGCTTCGTGAAGAAGAAGACCACCACGACGTCGAGGAGCGTGGTCAGGCCGAGCGTGAACGCGAAGCCCTGGACCTTGCCGACCGTGACCACGAAGAGCACCGCGGCCGCGAGGAACGACACGAAGTCGGAGACCAGGATGGTGCGCCGGGCGCGCGGCCAGGCACGCTCGACGGCGGGCCGCAGGGTGCGCCCCTCCCTGACCTCGTCCCTGACGCGTTCGAAGAACACGATGAACGAGTCCGCCGTGATGCCGATCGCGACGATCGCACCACACACCGCGGGCAGGTTCAGGGTGAAGGAGATGGCCGGGCCGAGCAGCGTCATCAGGGTGTACGTCAGGGCCGCCGAGACCAGGAGGCTCGCGATGGCGATCAGCGAGAGGCCGCGGTAGTAGACCACCAGGTAGATGATGACGAGCGCGAGGCCGATGGCGCCGGCGATCAGACCGGCGTGCAGCTGCTCGCCGCCGAGGGCCGGGCTGACGGTGGTGACGCTCTGCTCGTGGAAGGTCAGCGGCAGCGCGCCGTACGACAGGATGTTGGCGAGGTCCTGGGCCGACTCCTGGGTGAAGCTGCCGGAGATCTCGGCGTTCGCGCTCAGCGTCTGGTTGACGCTGGGGGCCGAGGCCACCTCGCCGTCGAGGACGATGGCGAACTGGTTCATCGGCTGCTGCTGCTGCGAGAGCTTGCTGGTCGTCTGCGAGAACTTCTTCGAGCCACCGCTCGTGAAGTCCATGTTGACGACCCAGGCGCCGCTCTGCTGGTTGATCGTCGCCTTGGCGTCGTCGACGTCCTTGCCGTTGAGCTCGGCCGGACCAAGGACGTACTTCTCCCACTGCCCCGCGTTGTTCTTGCCGCAGGCCACGGTCTGCTCGGACGGCTTGATGCCGTCGCCGACCTTGCCGCGGGCGGCCTTGTCGGTGCAGTCGAGCTCGGTGAACTTCTTCTGGAGCGCCGCGGTGGCCGGGTCGGCGGACGGGGTGGGGGTCGGCGCCCCCTTGTCGCCGCCCTTGTCCGAGGCCTTAGGGGTCGGGGTCGGGTCGGCCTTCAGGCCGTCGGTGACGGCACGGCCCTGGGAGGTGGGCGAGTCGGAGGCGGTCGGGGTCGAGGAGGCCTTGTCGTCGCCCTTCTCGGTCGCCTTGTCCGGGTCCGCGCCCTTGTCCTTGCCCTTGTCCTTGCCGGACGAGCTGGCGGACGGCTCGGGGGTGGGCTCACCGCTGGCCACCGTCAGGACGGGACGGAAGTAGAGCTGAGCGGTCGTACCGACCTGCTCGCGCGCCTGCTTCTCGTTCGTGCCCTTGGGGATGTTGACGATGATGTTGTCTTCGCCCTGGGTCTGCACCTCGGCCTCGGACACACCCAGACCATTGACGCGGTTGTTGATGATGCTGACCGCGGTGTTCATGTTGGTCGGGTTGATCGCGTTCTTCTGGCCCGGCTCGTTCTTCGCCTGGAGCGTGATGCTCGTGCCGCCGGCGAGGTCGATGCCGAGGCGAGGCGTCGTGTTCCCGGAGAGGAACATCCCCCCGGTGAGCGCCACGAGGGCGATCAGGATGAAGACCAAAGAGCGGCCCGGCTTACCCGGGGCGCTCTGCCTTCGGCCCTTCTTAGGTGCTGCCACCTTCTCGTTCTCCCTGTCCAACCGCCCGGCGTCCGATGCACTGCCCCATCGCTGAGCGGGGAGTTCCCGGATTGGGCGGCCATGAAATGGTGTCGAGCCCCGTCACGAAACCACGCACTACGGGGGCCGTGGCAGCGCGAGCGGCGCGCCCCACGGACCCCGGTGGTGGCTACTTCGTGCCGGTCTCGCCGTCGGTCTTCTTCGGCTCGGCGTCGTCGGCCTCAGGGGCGCTCGGGGCGTCCTTCTTGCCGAGGTCGATGGCCGAGTCGTCGGAGGCGTCGGCGGTCTCGTCGGTCTCGGTCAGGGAGGAGGCGTCGTCCGGGACGACGGGGTCGTCCGACTTGACCTCGGGCGTGCCGTGGACGATGCGGTTGTACTCGTCGTCGTCGAGGACGGCGCCCACGGAGTTCTTCGCGTAGAACGCGTGCACGCCAGGAGCCACCTCAAGGAGGACGGCGTCGTCGTGAACCTCCTTGACGGTGGCGTACATGCCCCCGATCGTGCGGATGCCGGTGCCGGGCTGCATCTCATTGCGCATCTGCGCGGCCGCCTGCTGCTTCTTCTTGGCGGAGCGCGTCATCAGGAACATGGCCCCGATGAGCACGATGAAGGGGAGGAGGGTCACGATATTCACGGGACGGAGTTTCCTTCGCATGACCGCGCAGATGTGCGGCCTGATGGACGGGGGTGGGCGCGCCGCCCACAAAGGCGGCATCGGCGGAGTCTAGGCGAGTCCGCACCTAACGAACAACGCTCAGCATCGCACCGCAGTTCCTGACCGTGCGAGTACGCGCGCCGTCACGCCCCGAACAGGTCCCCTTGTCCGATTCCGCCCGCCTGCCTCGGCGGAACAAGGCCGAGATGCGCCCATGCCGCGGGCGTACCGACCCGGCCGCGGGGTGTGCGGGCCAGCAGCCCCTCCCGTACCAGGAACGGCTCGGCGACCTCCTCGACCGTCTCGCGCTCCTCCCCCACGGCGACCGCGAGCGTCGAAAGTCCGACCGGACCGCCGCCGAAGAGTTTGAGCAGGGCCTCCAGGACGGCGCGGTCGAGGCGGTCGAGGCCGCGGGCGTCCACTTCGTAGACCTTGAGGGCCGCGCCCGCGATGTCCCTGTTGATCACGCCGTCGGCCTTGACCTGTGCGTAGTCCCGCACGCGGCGCAGCAGGCGGTTGGCGATACGGGGCGTGCCGCGCGAGCGCCCGGCGATCTCCTCGGCGCCCTCCGGGTCGATCTCCACGTCCAGGAGCTGCGCGGAGCGGTGGATCACGCGCTCCAGCTCGGCCGGTTCGTAGAACTCCATGTGCGCCGTGAACCCGAAGCGGTCACGCAGCGGCGGCGGCAGCAGGCCCGCGCGGGTGGTGGCGCCGACCAGGGTGAAGGGCGGCAGTTCCAGTGGGATGGCGGTGGCGCCGGGGCCCTTGCCGACGATGACGTCGACGCGGAAGTCCTCCATCGCCATGTAGAGCATCTCCTCGGCGGGCCGGGACATCCGGTGGATCTCGTCGAGGAACAGCACCTCTCCCTCCTGGAGGGAGGAGAGGATCGCGGCGAGGTCGCCCGCGTGCTGGATGGCCGGGCCGCTGGTGATGCGGATCGGGGCGCCCATCTCGGCCGCGATGATCATCGAGAGGGTGGTCTTGCCGAGGCCGGGTGCGCCGGAGAGCAGGACGTGGTCGGCGGTGGCGCCGCGCGCGCGGGCCGCGCGCAGGACGAGGTCGAGCTGCTCGCGCACCTTCTCCTGGCCGATGAATTCACCCAGGTCCTTGGGGCGAAGGGCGGCCTCGACCGCCTGGTCCTCGCCGTCGGCGGACGCACCGACGAGCCGCTCTGCCGCGCCTTGGGCGGCGGTCGCGTCGTCGGTCGTCTCGTCCCAGTTCATGAGCTCGCCTCGCGATGTGGTTCTGGTGGTCAGGGGCTAGCGGGTGCGGTTCAGCGTCTGAAGCGCGGCCTTGAGGAGCTGGCCCACTTGCGGCTTCTCGGACGCCTCGGCCTGCGGGGTGACGGCGACGACGGCTTCGTCGGCCTCGCGCGTGGCGTACCCCAGGCCGATGAGCGCCGCGTGCAGTTGGTCGCTCCAGCCGGAGGTGACAGGGGCGCCGATCGCGGGGCCGCCCGTGCCGAGGGGCTGGCCGAGGCGGTCCTTGTACTCCAGGAGCAGCTTCTGGGCGCCCTTCTTGCCGATGCCCGGCACCGCGGTGAGCGCCTTCTCGTCGCCGGTGGCGACCGCGCGGCGCAGGGCGTCCGGGCTGTGCACGGCGAGCATGGCCTGCGCGAGGCGCGGTCCGACGCCGCTCGCGGTCTGCAGGAGCTCGAAGGTCTGGCGCTCGTCGTCGTCCGCGAAGCCGTACAGCGTCAGGGAGTCCTCGCGGACGACGAGGGAAGTGGCGAGCTTGGCCTGCTGGCCGATCCGCAGGGTGGAGAGCGTGTTCGGCGTGCACTGGACGGCCATGCCGATACCGCCGACCTCGACCACCGCGGTATCGGGGGCGAGGGCGGCTACGGGGCCGCTGACGAAGGCGATCATGCGGTACGGCCTTTCTGTGCTGTGGTCCTTGCCGCTGTCCGTGCCGGCGCGGTCTTCGAGGCGTGCAGGGCCGCGGCCTGCTGAAGGCGGTTCTGGGCGACCGCCTGCTGGAGGCGGTTCTGCGCGGGGGCGCGCCAGATGTGGCAGATGGCGAGGGCGAGGGCGTCCGCCGCGTCGGCCGGCTTGGGCGGTGCGTCGAGCCGCAGGAGGCGGGTCACCATCGCCCCGACCTGTGCCTTGTCGGCACGGCCGCTGCCGGTGACGGCGGCCTTGACCTCGCTGGGGGTGTGCAGGGCGACGGGGACGCCGCGGCGCGACGCGCAGAGCATCGCCACGGCGCTCGCCTGGGCGGTGCCCATGACCGTACGCACGTTGTGCTGGCTGAACACCCGCTCCACGGCGAGGACTTCGGGGTCGTGCTCGTCGAGCCACTGCTCGATGCCCTGCTCGATGGCGACCAGACGGTGGCCGAGCTCGGCGTCGGCGGGCGTACGGACGACGCCGACCGCGCGCATCGTCAGCGGGCGTCCCGCGACTCCGTCGACGACCCCCACACCGCACCGGGTCAGTCCGGGGTCCACCCCCAGTACGCGCATGCGCCCCTCCCCTTGCCGCGGCGACGATCTTTGACTTCACGCCAGGCTATCCGCTGCCACCGACAACAGCGGCGGGCCGGTGGACGTGTGTCCCACCCGGCCCGCCGAAACTGCTCAGCTCGCGGCAGCGCTACGCGTCGACCTTCTCCATGACCTCGTCGCTCACGTCGAAGTTGGCGAAGACGTTCTGCACGTCGTCGCTGTCCTCGAGCGCGTCGATCAGCTTGAAGATCTTCCGCGCGCCGTCCTCGTCCAGCTCGACCTGCATGGTCGGGACGAAGTTGGCGTCGGCCGAGTCGTACTCGATGCCGGCGTCCTGGAGCGCGGTGCGGACCGCGACCATGTCGGTGGCCTCGGAGAGAACCTCAAAGGACTCGCCGAGGTCGTTGACCTCTTCGGCACCCGCGTCCAGGACCGCGCCCAGGACGTCGTCCTCGCCGAGATCACCCTTGGGGACGATCACGACGCCCTTGCGGTTGAAGAGGTACGAGACGGAGCCCGGGTCGGCCATCGAGCCGCCGTTGCGGGTCATCGCGACGCGTACATCCGATGCCGCGCGGTTGCGGTTGTCGGTGAGGCACTCGATGAGCACCGCGACGCCGTTCGGGCCGTAGCCCTCGTACATGATCGTCTCGTAGTCGGCGCCACCGGCTTCGAGACCGGCGCCGCGCTTGACCGCGGAGTCGATGTTCTTGTTCGGGACCGAGCTCTTCTTGGCCTTCTGGATGGCGTCGAAGAGGGTCGGGTTACCGGACACGTCAGCGCCGCCCGTGCGGGCCGCGACCTCGATGTTCTTGATCATCTTCGCGAAGAGCTTGCCGCGCTTGGCGTCAATCACGGCCTTCTTGTGCTTCGTCGTAGCCCATTTAGAGTGGCCGGACATCTGCCTGTCTCCTTCGCGTTACCCAACTGTACGAACGCAGAGATCCTACTAGGATCCCGCCGCCGCGTGCCCCCGCACCATCCCGACGAACAGCTCGTGCATGCGGTGGTCGCCCGTCAGCTCGGGGTGGAACGACGTGGCGAGCGCGTTGCCTTGGCGTACGGCGACGATGTGTCCCTCGTGCTCGGCCAGCACCTCGACGCGCGCGCCGACCGACTCGACCCAGGGAGCCCGGATGAAGACACCCTCCACGGGGTCGCCGTCGATGCCCGCGATGTCGACGGCCGCCTCGAAGGACTCGTTCTGCCGCCCGAAGGCGTTGCGGCGCACGATCATGTCGATGCCGCCGAAGGTCTCCTGCTCGGAGCGCGGATCGAGGATCTTGTCCGCGAGCATGATCATGCCCGCGCAGGTGCCGTAGACCGGCATGCCGTCGCGCACGCGCGCGCGGAGCGGCTCCAACAGGCCGAACAGGGCGGCCAGTTTGGAGATGGTGGTGGACTCACCGCCCGGGATGACCAGGCCGTCCACCTCGGCCAGCTCTTCGGGGCGCCGGATCGGCCTGGCCACGGCGTCCGCCGAGGCCAGGGCGATCAAGTGCTCCCGTACGTCGCCCTGGAGTGCCAGGACGCCGACTACAGGGGTGTCAGTCATCTACGTAGTGCCTTACCAGCCACGGTTCGCGTAGCGCTCGGCCTCGGGGAGGGTGTCGCAATTGATGCCGACCATGGCCTCGCCGAGGTTGCGGGACGCGTCCGCGATGATCTTGGGGTCGTCGTAGAAGGTGGTGGCCTTCACGATGGCGGCGGCGCGCGCGGCCGGGTCGCCCGACTTGAAGATGCCGGAGCCGACGAAGACGCCCTCGGCGCCGAGCTGACGCATCAGGGCTGCGTCGGCGGGGGTGGCGACGCCACCGGCCGAGAAGAGGACCACCGGCAGCTTGCCCAGCTCGGAGACCTCCTTGACCAGCTCGTACGGGGCGCGCAGGTCCTTGGCGGCGGCGTACAGCTCGTTGTTGTCGAAGCCGCGCAGCTTGGCGATCTCGTTCTTGATCTGGCGCAGGTGGCGCACCGCCTCGACGACGTTGCCGGTGCCGGCCTCGCCCTTGGAGCGGATCATGGCCGCGCCCTCGGCGATGCGGCGCAGGGCCTCGCCCAGGTTGGTGGCGCCACACACGAAGGGGGTCGTGAAGGCGAACTTGTCGCTGTGGTTGACCTCGTCGGCCGGGGTAAGGACCTCGGACTCGTCGATGTAGTCGACGCCGAGGGACTGGAGCACCTGGGCCTCGACGAAGTGGCCGATGCGGGACTTGGCCATGACCGGGATGGAGACGGCCTCGATGATCTCTTCGATCATGTTCGGGTCGGACATCCGGGCGACGCCACCGTCCTTGCGGATGTCGGCGGGGACCCGCTCCAGCGCCATGACGGCCACCGCGCCCGCGTCCTCGGCTATCTTCGCCTGCTCGGCGTTGACGACGTCCATGATGACGCCGCCCTTGAGCTGCTCGGCCATGCCGCGCTTGACGCGCGCGGTGCCGGTCTCGGGCGACTGGTTGCTGCTGGGGAGGGTGCTGGACACGGAGTTGACCTCGCTCGCTGAAGACGGGTTACTGCGTCTACGAGGAAACTCCCGGCGACCAGTCCACAGCAAGGGCCAATGGGTGACCGGTGGCTCATTTTTCCCGGCTGCCCCCTGGTCAGTGGCGCGCCCGGTGGCCCGTCCCGTCAGGGGTGGCACGCCCGCCGGCCCGTCCCGTCAGGGGTTCTGCGTCGTCGCGCGGTCGGCCAGCGCCACCGGCGGCTCGTCGTCCATCTCGAAGGCCATGGGGAACGGCGCGTGCCCCGCGAGGCGGAACCAGCGGACGGTGCGGTGCCTGCGCAGGGCGCGAGCCGCTCGTACGGCGTCATTGTGGAAGCGCCGTGCCATCGGTACCCGGCGCACGGCCGCCGCCAGCTCGGTCGCCGCCTCGTCGCCGCCCGGGGCCTCGCGCACCGCCTCGACCTGCTGCACCTCGCCGAAGATCGCGCGCAGCGCCTGGCTGAGTTCGCTCTCGGCGACCTCGCGGTGCTCCTCCTCGGCCTGCCGGGCCGCGTGCGCCGCCTCGTAGAGCACGATGGACGCGGCCGGGTCGAGCACCCCCGATGTGGCCAGCTCCTGGGCCACCGATGCGCGGCGCAGCAACTGGGCGTCGAGGGCGGCGCGGGCCGCGTCGATGCGTGCGTGCAGCCGGTCGAGCCGGCCCGCGGTCCAGCTCAGGTAGAGGCCGATCGCGAAGAGGGCTACCGCGATCCAGATCAGTGTCGAGGTCACCGGCCCGAGGCTAGTCGAGCCGGCCCGTCCCCATGACCGCCGGGCTCCCCCGCCCTGCGGCGGTCAGTCCCGTGCGAGCCCGAACCGCGCCCGGAGACCCGAGCGTTCATCGGCGGCCACCGCCGCGGCCCCGTCCGCCACCGTCTCGTACACCGAGAGGATGTCGGCGCCCACCGTCGACCAGTCGAAGCGGCGTACGTGCTTGCTGCCCCGCTCCCGCAGGTCCGCACGGCGCTCGGGGTCGCCGAGCAGCCGCAGCGCCGCGGCGGCCAGCGAGTCCGCGTCCTCGTTCGTGAACAGGTCGCCTGCCGTGCCCTGGTCGAGGACCTGCGCGAAGGCGTCCAGATCGCTGGCGAGGACGGGCGCGCCCGCCGAAAGTGCCTCGACCAGGATGATCCCGAAGCTCTCACCCCCGGTGTTGGGGGCCACGTACACGTCGACGCTGCGCAGCAGCCGCGCCTTGTCCTCGTCGCTGACCATGCCGAGGAACTCCACGCGCTCGCGCATCTCGACCGGCAGCGAGGAGACGGCCTCGTGCTCGTCGCCGCGGCCCGCGACCAGGAGCCGGGTGTCCGGGCGCTCGGCGAGGATCTTCGGCAGCGCCTTCATCAGCACCGGAAGCCCCTTGCGCGGCTCGTCGATGCGGCCGATGAAGCCGATCGTGCCGCCCTGCCACTCCACCTTCGGCTCGACCTTGGTGAAGAAGTCGACGTCCACGCCGTTCGGGATGACCACCGCGTCGCCGCCCAGATGCTCGACGAGGGTGCGGCGCGCGTACTCGCTCACCGCGATGCGCGCGCTGATCTTCTCCAGGGCCGGTTGCAGGATCGGGTACGCCGCGATCATCGCGCGCGAGCGCGGGTTGGACGTGTGGAACGTCGCGACGATCGGGCCCTGCGCCGCCCAGCAGGTGAGCAGCCCGAGCGAGGGCGAGGTCGGCTCGTGGATGTGGATGACGTCGAACGTGCCGTCGTGCAGCCAGCGCCGCACCCGCGCGGCCGAGAGGAACCCGAAGTTGAGCCGGGCCACCGAGCCGTTGTACGGAACCGGAACGGCTCGGCCCGCCGACACGACGTACGGCGGAAGGGGGGTCTCGTCATCCGCCGGAGCCAGGACGGACACCTCGTGCCCCAGGCGGATCAGGTGCTCCGCGAGATCGCGGATGTGGAACTGGACGCCGCCCGGCACGTCCCACGAGTAGGGGCAGACGATGCCGATCTTCACGGCGCGGTCCCCTCGGTG
This sequence comes from Streptomyces sp. A18, assembly GCF_059026065.1. NCBI lineage: Bacteria > Bacillati > Actinomycetota > Actinomycetes > Kitasatosporales > Streptomycetaceae > Streptomyces > Streptomyces sp. A18. Next base: position 22,416 of record NZ_JBWLKL010000011.1, read on the forward strand.
GCAGGCTCGGAACCGTCGGCGGGGCCCTTCGCGGGGTCGAGATCAGCGAGCCACAAGCGCTGCAGCATGTGCCAGTCCTCCGGATGGTCGGCGATACCCGTGGCGAAGGCGTCTGCCAGCGCCTGCGTCATGACAGACGTCTTCTCCGTGCGGGTACCTGTCTCGGGGACCTCGATGGGGGCGTGAACACGCCCCTTCATGACGGGCGACTCGTCGAACCAGAGAGTGACCGGCAGCAACAGCGCCCCCGTCTGCTGCGCGAGGATCGCGGGCCCCGCCGGCATCCGCGCGGTGTCCCCGAAGAACTTCACCTCGACGCCGGACTCCGAGAGGTCCCGGTCCGCGACGAGGCAGACCAGGCCGCCCGCGCGCAGCCGCCGCGCCAGCGTGCCGAACGCGGAGCCGCCCTCGTGCGGCAGGACCTCCATGCCCAGGCCCTCGCGGTAGGCGACGAAGCGGTCGTACAGCGTCTCGGGCTTGAGGCGCTCGGCGACCGTCGTGAACGGCGTGTCCAGCTTCGTGGTGACCCACGCGCCCGCCAGGTCCCAGTTGCCCAGGTGCGGAAGGGCCAGAATGACGCCCTTGCCGGAGGCCAGGCCGTCCGTCAGGTGGTGCAGGTCCTTGCCGTCGAAGCCTCCCTCGATGCGCTCCCGGCTCCACGACGGCAGCCGGAACGACTCCATCCAGTAGCGCAGGTACGAGCGCATGCCCGCCTTCGACAGCTCGCGCAGACGCTCCGGGCTCGCGTCGGGCACCACACGCGCGTAGTTGGCCTCAAGCCGCAGGACGCCCTTGCCGCGCCGCTTCCACACGGCGTCGGCGATGGTGCGGCCGAGCCGCACCGCCACCGGTTCGGGGAGCTTCTTGACGGAGCTCCAGGCCACTCCGTAGAGCGCGTCGGTCAGCCGGTCCTTCACGACGTGGCCTCACTGCCCTGCGCCTGGCCCGTGGCCGCGTCCGCCTCCGCGGCCTCCTTGCGCACGGTCACGACGCGCTGGACGAGCGTGACGAGGCTGCCCACGGCGACGACCCACAGGGCGATCGGCAGCAGTACGTCGATGCCGGGGACCCCGAACGTGTGCAGCCCCGCGAGGCCCGCGGCGACCAGCGTGATCACCAGGCGCTCGGCGCGCTCCACCAGGCCGTTGACCGCGACGGGCAGGCCGATCGCCTCGCCGCGCGCCTTCGTGTACGAGACGACCTGACCGCTGGCCAGGCAGAAGATGGAGACGGCGCACAGGATGTTGTTGTCTCCCGAGCCCGCGTACCAGAGCGCGAGGCCACCGAAGATCGCGCTGTCGGCCACCCGGTCGAGCGTCGAGTCCAGGAAGGCTCCCCAGCGGCTGGAGCGTCCCAGCTGCCGCGCCATGTTCCCGTCGACGAGGTCGGAGAACACGAAAAGCGTGATGACGATCGTGCCCCAGAAGAACTCGCCGCGGGGGAAGAAGACCAGCGCACCCGCCACCACACCGGCCGTGCCGATGAACGTGACCGCGTCGGGGCTCACGCCGCGACGGATGAGAAACGCGGCGAACGGTGTGAGAACACGCGTGAAGAATGCACGCGCGTACTTGTTCAGCATGGCCTTCCCGAGGGGTCGGTGAGCCGCGCGGCCCTGTTGGCCACCGGCTGGCCCATCGTAGTCACGCCCTTGACGGACCGGCTCGCCCCCTCACGATCGCGTACGACGTATGGACGCACAGTGACCCGAGTGGAAAGCTCGAAAGCACCGCGGGCGTCGCCGGAGCCGACCCGCACACGGCCCCGCATGTCCGCGAGCAGCCAGCATCCCCGAGGGGGCTGTGCCTCCTCACCGTGCACGTGACCGGGAGGCCAAGGCATGGGCGACAAGGCGAACGCACACCCCGGAGCCGCCGGCAGGGCTACAGCGGCCGACCACCCCGCGTCCGTACGGAATGTGGTGCTGGTCGGCCACAGCGGATCGGGCAAGACGACTCTGGTGGAGGCCCTCGCGCTGACCGCGGGGGCGGTGAATCGGGCGGGCCGTGTGGAGGACGGCACGGCCGTCTCGGACTACGACGACATCGAGCACCGGCAGCAGCGCTCGGTGCAGTTGTCCCTGGTGCCCGTCGAATGGGGCGGCATCAAGATCAATCTTCTGGATACCCCCGGGTACGCCGATTTCGTCGGGGAGTTGAGGGCCGGTCTGCGCGCCGCGGACGCGGCCCTTTTCGTCGTCTCGGCGGCCGAGGGCATCGAAGGCATCACCGGCGCGACGCGCATGGTGTGGGAGGAGTGCCAGGCGGTCGGCATGCCGCGGGCCATCGTGGTGACGCATCTGGAGGCGGCCCGCGCCGACTTCGCCGAGATGACACGGACCTGCGCCGACGCCTTCGGGGCCGACGACCCCGACGCCGTGCTCCCCCTGTACCTGCCGCTCCACGGCGCCGAGGGGCCGGACGGGCACGCTCCGGTGACCGGCCTGGTGGGGCTGCTCTCGCAGCGGATCTTCGACTACGCGTCCGGCGAACGGAAGGAGACCGAACCGGGCGACGACCAGCTCCCGCTCATCGAGGACGCACGCAACAAACTGATCGAGGGGATCATCGCCGAGAGCGAGGACGAGTCCCTCATGGACCGCTATCTCAGCGGCGAGGACATCGACTTCAAGACACTCGTGGACGATCTGGAACGGGCCGTGGCGCGCGGCATCTTCCACCCCGTCCTCGCGGCGGCACCCGCGGCCGACGGCGCCCGCCAGGGCATCGGCACGGTGGAGCTCCTGGAGCTGATCACGGGCGGCTTCCCCACCCCCCTGGAACACCCCGCGCCCGCCGTCACCACACCAGGCGGCAAGGCGCGGCCCGCGATCACCTGCGACCCCGGTGGCCCGCTGGTCGCCGAGGTCGTGAAGACCGCGTCCGATCCCTACGTGGGACGCGTCTCGCTCGTACGCGTCTTCTCCGGCACCCTGCGTCCCGACGAGACCGTGCACGTGTCCGGGCACGGCCTGGCCGACCGCGGCCACGAGGACCACGATGTCGACGAGCGCGTCGGCGCGCTCTCCTCCCCCTTCGGCAAGCACCAGCGCACGCTCTCCAGCTGCATCGCGGGCGACATGGCCTGCGTGGCCAAACTGAACCGCGCCGAGACGGGCGACACCCTCTCGGCCAAGGACGACCCGCTCCTGATGGAGCCCTGGGACATGCCCGACCCGCTCCTGCCGCTCGCCATCCAGGCGCACAGCAAGGCGGACGAGGACAAGCTCTCCCAGGGGCTCTCCCGCCTGGTCGCCGAGGACCCGACGATGCGCCTGGAACAGAACCAGGACACCCACCAGGTGGTCCTGTGGTGCCTGGGCGAGGCCCATGCCGACGTCGCCCTGGAACGGCTGCGCAACCGGTTCGGCGTGCAGGTCGACGTCGTGGCCCACAAGGTCTCCCTCCGGGAGACGTTCGCGGGCAGGTCCGGGGGACGCGGCCGTCACGTGAAGCAGTCCGGCGGCCACGGTCAGTACGCGATCTGCGAGATCGAGGTCGAACCGCTGCCGGGCGGCAGCGGCATCGAGTTCGTCGACAAGGTCGTGGGCGGCGCCGTGCCCCGGCAGTTCATCCCGTCCGTCGAGAAGGGCGTGCGCGCGCAGGCCGCGCGGGGCGTGGCCGCCGGCTACCCCCTCATCGACGTACGGATCACGCTGCTCGACGGCAAGGCGCACTCGGTGGACTCCTCCGACGCCGCGTTCCAGACGGCGGGCGCGCTCGCCCTGCGCGAGGCCGCGGCCGACGCCAGGATCCATCTCCTGGAGCCGGTGGCCGAGGTGCGGGTCCTGGTCGGCGACGACCACGTGGGCTCGGTGATGAGCGACCTCTCGGGGCGCCGCGGCCGGGTGGTCGGCACCGAGCAGGCGCCCGGCGGGCGCACGCTCGTGCGGGCCGAGGTGCCCGAGATCGAGATCGGGCGATACGCCGTGGACCTGAGGTCCCTCTCGCAGGGCACCGCGCGCTTCAGCCGCACGTACGCACGCCACGAACCCATGCCGCCCCAGCTCTCCGAGAGGATCCGTGAACAGGCCCAGGACGTCTCCTAGTTGACGGCCTCCGGCAGGGTGCACCGCATGCGCCCTGCCGGATGTCGGTGCACACCGATACGCTGATGACCTGATCAACAGGTGTGCCGGGCAAGGAAGTCGGGAAGAGCCGCAGCAGCAAAGGTTGTGCGGCGTTGGGGGCGGCAGTGGCGGACGACGTATTCGACTTCAGGCCCGGGGCCCAGGTCCCGCTGTCCGGGGCCGCGGGACAGACGGCGGCGACGCATGCCCTCGCGTCGGCCGCGTACCGCGACGACAAGGTCTCCAAGCTCCTGGACGCCAACAACGAATGGCACAAATCCGAGGTCAAGGAAGGACTTTGGTCGCTGTTCGCGCCGAATCTGGGCGAGGCGTTCGCGCGGGCCGTGCAGGTGCGGATGCTGGGCGGCGCCCGCAAGCCGCTGATCCAGTCCTTCGGCATGGAGCCGCAGTCGATCGTCGAGCACTGCCTGGCGGCGAACAACATCCGCAAGGAACGCGACCGCTGGCTCACCGTCGTGATGGTGCTGTGCGGACTGCTCTTCCTGCCCGGACTCCTCGCCTGGCTGCTGCTCTTCACCGCCAAGCAGGCGGTCGTCAAGCGGGACAACAAGCGGGCGAGCGCGATCGCCACGGCGGTCCTGGTCGCCGTGGGCGTCCTCGCCGTGATCTTCCTCATCAAGCTGCCGATCGACGGCGTCCTCGGCTGGTACATACGCGCGTGTGTCGTCGTCCCCGTGGTGGGCTGGTTCTGGGCCAAGATGATCGCCGAGCGCACCGCGAGGGACCTGCGCGACCGCTGGGGCGGCCTCCTCTCCGGCGGCGGCATCGGCGCCAAGATCCCCGAGGCGGTGCCGGGCAGTCCGGGTGAGACGGCCGCCGAGCAGCTCCGCCAGGGCCTGGCCCGCCTCTCGGCCGAGCAGCAGAGCAACTCGGTCTTTTACGCGGGGCCCAAGGGAATACTGGGCATGGGCACGCGCTGGGGCAGCTGGCAGCTCGCCGAGGAGCTGGTCTCCGGCAAGGAAGGCACGGAGATCCACCCCTTCCGCAGCTGGGACATCATCCGGTCGGTGCACGACCAGCTGCGCCTCCTGGAGCGCGGCCCGCTGCACACCGGCGGCTTCCCGACCCCGTCGATAAAGCACTGGATCGTCTCCCCCATCGGGGAGAACGCGAAGGCCGTTTCCCGCCCCAGCGGCACGGAGGTCGAGGCCTTCCAGGTCCGGGGCCACGAGATACAGCGGATCTGCAACGAGCAGCAGTTCGGCGGCGGCGACCGGCACTATCTCGGCTGCCAGTTCACGCTCTGGGACGGCCAGTTGGTCATCACGATGCTGATCACGGTGACCGTCCTGCACGAGACCCTGCGCATCGAGGTCACAGGACACGCGCTGGGCCCGGTCCACTCGCTGTTCACCAGCAAGCCCGATCCCAAGGTCAAGAAGGTCTCCAAGCCCATCAAGTTCTGGGAGACCACCGAGCGCAAACTGCCGCTGGTGGACGCGGACGAGGTCGTGCGCCTCGCGGTGCGGGCGCCCTTCACCTGGTATCCGCCGATCCTGGACCACCTCGGCGGCAAGCTGGTCCTGCCCGAGCCCTTCGGCCTGCGGCACGCCTGGGCGGACAAGCCCTGGCGGCACCGCTTCATGGCCGACGACGCGCTGCGCGCGGCCACCCCGGTGCTGCGTGTGGTGCACTCGGCGGCCATCAAGGTGCTCGAGGAGAACGGCGTCGACACGGAGAAGTTCGGTACGCGCTCCGGCTTCCTCAGCGGCGCGGTCCAGGACCCGATGCCGAGGAAGGCGGATGTGTACGACGCGTGAGGCGCGCCGCGGGTCGCGCTAGAGGGCGGTAGGCCAGGCGTCGGCCAGCATCTTGCGGGTGTCCGCGAGCAGCTGCGGCAGCACCTTCGTGTGCCCGACGACCGGCATGAAGTTCGTGTCCCCGCCCCAGCGCGGCACGAGGTGCTGGTGCAGATGCGCGGCGATGCCCGCTCCTGCCACCGTGCCCTGGTTCATGCCGATGTTGAAACCGTGCGCGCCGGACGCGGTGCGCAGCGCCGTCATGGCCTGCTTGGTGAACTCGGCGAGCTCGGCCGTCTCCGGAACGGTCAGCTCCGTGTAGTCGGCGACGTGGCGGTAGGGCACGACCATCAAGTGACCGCCGTTGTACGGGTAGAGGTTGAGCACCGCGTACACCTGCTCGCCGCGGGCGACGACCAGACCGTCCTCGTCGGATTTGGCCGGGATGGAGCAGAAGGGACAGCCGTCGTCGGCGCCCGGACCGCTCGGCTTGTTCTCGCCCTGGATGTACGCCATCCGATGGGGCGTCCACAGGCGCTGGAACGCGTCCTGCGTCCCCACTCCGATCTGCTGCTCCGGCTCACTCGTCATGTTGTGCAGCATATGACTTAGCCCGTTCGAAGCGTGTCGGCGGGGCGCCCGCCGGGCCCGGCACCGCGAAGCTGGGCCGATGACCGATGACACCCGTCAGGCACGCTGGGAGAACCGCACGGAGGCACCACTGGCCGTGGCGTCACTGCTCTACCTGACCGCGTACGCGGTACGGGTCCTGGCCTCCGGTCTGCCCGAGGCGGGGCGGGACATCTGCCTGGCGGTGCTCTTCACGGCCTGGGCCGCGTTCGCCGTGGACTACGCGGTGCGCTGGCGGCTGAGCGGACAGGGCCCGCGCTTCGTGCGTACCCACTGGCTGGACACCCTGGTCCTCGTCCTGCCCCTGCTGCGGCCGCTGCGCGTCGTGCACATCTACGAAGCCGTCCAGCGCAGGCGCGGGAAACCCCGTCTCGCGCTGCACGCGCGCGTGGTCACCTATGCCGGTCTCTCGGTGCTGCTCCTGGGCTTCACCGGGGCGCTGGCCGTCTACCAGCACGAGCACGCCGCTCCGGGCGCGACGATCCGCACCTTCGGGGACGCGGTGTGGTGGACGTCGGCCACGCTCGCGACCGTGGGATACGGCGACGTGACGCCCGTGACGCCGCTGGGGCGCGTGATCGCGGTGGGCCTGATGCTCTGCGGTCTGGCGCTGCTCGGCGCGGTGACGGGGTCGTTCTCGTCGTGGCTGCTGCAGGTATTCGCGCGGGAGAGCCCTGAGGACAACGAGAGGCCCCCGGGACGGTGAACGTCCCGGGGGCCTCTCCGTCACGTCACACCTGCTCGCGGCTCTCCACCACGGCCAGCAGCTTGGCGAGCGCCTGCTCGCGCGGGATGCCGTTCTCCTGCGAGCCGTCGCGGTAGCGGAAGGAGATCGTGCCCGCGTTCATGTCGTCGTCACCGACGATGATCATGAAAGGCACCTTCTGCTTCTGCTGCGTCCTGATCTTCTTCTGCATGCGGTCCGACGAGGCGTCCACCTCGACCCGCAGGCCCTTCTTCTTGGCGTCGGCCGCGAACTCCTGGAGGTACGGGATGTGCGCGTCCCCGACCGGGATGCCCACCGCCTGTACGGGCGCGAGCCACGGCGGCATGGCGCCCGCGTAGTGCTCCAGGAGCACCGCGAAGAACCGCTCGATCGACCCGAAGAGCGCGCGGTGGATCATGACCGGACGCTGCTTGGAGCCGTCCGGCGAGGTGTACTCGAGGTTGAAGCGCTCCGGCAGGTTGAAGTCGAGCTGCACGGTCGACATCTGCCAGGTGCGGCCGATGGCGTCCTTGCACTGCACGGAGATCTTCGGGCCGTAGAAGGCGGCGCCGCCCGGGTCGGGCACCAGCGGCAGGCCCTGCTTCTCGGCGACCTTGCGCAGCGTCTCGGTGGCCTCTTCCCAGATCTCGTCCGAGCCGACGAACTTCTCCGGGTCCTTGGTGGACAGCTCCAGGTAGAAGTCGGTCAGGCCGTAGTCGCGCAGCAGGTTGAGCACGAAGGTCAGCGTCGAGTCGAGCTCGTCCGCCATCTGCTCCTTGGTGCAATAGATGTGCGCGTCGTCCTGGGTGAAGCCGCGGGCACGGGTCAGACCGTGCACGACGCCCGACTTCTCGTACCGGTACACGGTGCCGAACTCGAAGAGGCGCAGCGGCAGTTCACGGTACGAACGCCCGCGCGCGTCGAAGATCAGGTTGTGCATCGGGCAGTTCATGGGCTTGAGGTAGTAGTCCACGCCCTCGTCGAGCTGCATGGGCGGGTACATGCCGTCGGCGTACCAGTCCAGGTGGCCCGAGGTCTCGAAGAGCTTCCCCTTCGTGGCGTGGGGGGTGTAGACGAACTCGTACCCCTCCTCCTCGTGCCGCTTGCGCGAGTAGTCCTCCATGACCCGGCGGATGATGCCGCCCTTGGGGTGGAAGACCGCGAGGCCCGAGCCGATCTGCTCCGGGATGGAGAACAGGTCCAGTTCGTTGCCGAGCTTGCGGTGGTCGCGCTTCTCGGCCTCGGCGAGGAACTCCAGGTGCGCCTTGAGCTCGTCCTTGGTGGGCCAGGCGGTGCCGTAGATGCGCTGGAGCATCGGGTTCTTCTCGCTGCCGCGCCAGTACGCGGCGGCGTTGCGCATCAGCTTGAACGCCGGGATGTTCCGGGTGGTGGGCAGGTGGGGACCGCGGCAGAGGTCCTTCCAGCACAGGTCGCCGGTCTTCGGGTCGAGGTTGTCGTAGATGGTCAGCTCACCGCCGCCCACCTCGACGTCCGCGCCGTCGTCGCTGGAGGCGGAGCCCTTGATGCCGATGAGCTCCAGCTTGTACGGCTCGTTCGCCAGCTCCTCGCGGGCGGCCTCGTCGGTGACGACGCGGCGCGAGAAGCGCTGGCCGCGCTTCTGGATCTCCTGCATCTTCTTCTCGATGGCCTTGAGGTCCTCGGGAGTGAAGGGCTTCTCGACGTCGAAGTCGTAGTAGAAGCCGTTCTGGACCGGCGGGCCGATGCCCAGCTTGGCCTCGGGGAAGAGCTCCTGCACTGCCTGCGCCATCACGTGCGCGGTGGAGTGGCGCAGGATGTTCAGGCCGTCCTCGGAGGAGATCTCGACCGGCTCGACCTCCTCGCCGTCCTGCACCGCGTACGCGAGGTCCTTCAGCTCTCCGGCCACGCGGGCGGCGACGATGGTGCGCTCGCCGGCGAAGAGTTCGGCGGCCGTAGTGCCCGTCGTCACCACGCGCTCTTCCCGCTCGGAATCGCGTTGGATGATCACACGGACGTCTGACACCGGTCTTCTCCTACCTGAAGGGGGTCGCGGCAGATCTGCTCCTGCACGCGAAACGAATCGTACCGAGCCCGGGGCACCCATCGCGAAACGGTTATCTCCCCGGCCCCGGCCGTGCCCCGCCTCAGTCCTCGCTGCAGGCCTCCTCGAAGAAGTCGAGATTCTCCTGGAGCGACTTCATCAGGCGGTCCCTCTCCGCGTCGTCCACCTGCACCGGCACCACCCCGCAGGCCCCGCTGAGGCGTCGGAACCCGCCCCGGCTCTCAAGCCGTCCGTGCACCCGGATCGGCAGTCCCACCAGGTGGGCATGGCCCGCGATGCGGTACGACTCCTCGTCAAGCGTCATGCGTACGTGGGGGACGTCCACCCCCGCGAGCACCCGGACCCGCACCGTCCCGTCGCCCCGCGGTCCCGACCGCCGCATCCGCACCACGGTCCCCGTGATCCGCACCGGCATCGCCGGCTCGTCCCGCAGATAGCGGGCGCTCGCCTCCCGCAGCACCGTCAGGTCACCGGGCGAGAACTCCACGGGCTCCGCGTCGACGGCGCACCCCTCGGGCACCCCGGCGGCAGGCGCCCACTCCACGGCGATCCGCGCCCCTTCCGTGCCCCGCACCAGGGCCACGACGGCCTCCGTCAGCTCATGGCTGACGCCGGCCTCGACGGCACCGTCGAAGGCGTCCATGCCGCCGGTGGCCCGCTGATAGTCCACCGCCTCGCGGACCGCGTACAGCGCCTGGTGCAACCGCACCGCGATCAGCCGCCCGGCCAGGACGGGCACGAACGCGGTGAGCTGCCGCCCGCCGGGAGCGGGCCCCACCAGGACGCTCTCCAGGGACGCGGCGGCTGGCCCGCGGTGCCGCGCCCCGTAATACCCGGCACGGCCGCGCGCCGCGAGGGCTCCGGCGAGGAGCATCTGCCGTGCCGCCGACCGCAGTTGTTCCTCCGCGGTCCAGGTCACGGCGCCCGCCGGACCCAGCGGGACATCCCGCCACCAGCGGATCTCGTCGCTGGGCACGGTCAGCCCGACGAGCACGTCGCGCGCGGACGGCGAAGCGCTGCGGGACAGGGCGGTGATCGCCTCGCCGAGCAGGTCCTCGCAGTCGGGGAAGGCCCTGCTCTCCGGGACGAGCAGACTCGTGCCGCCACCGCCGGGCCCCGGTGGGGTCCAGCGGGCGTAGCGCCCGGCCGCTCCCCCGCGCCGGTGCCAGCCGTGCCGGTCGAGCAGCGCGCCGAGCACGGCGGGATCAACCTGCGCGGGGTCGGGCGGACCCGCCCAGGGGCCCGCGGCCTCAACGGGGTGCGGGCGAACGGGACGTACTGGATCGTCGATCGGGCGGTGCATCAGGGTCTCCCTCCCGTACCGACCCGCGTCATGATCTCGCAGAGGGCCCTGTCGTCGAAGATCCGCGAGGTCGGGACGCGGACGGTGGTCCTGCGCCGGCCGGTCACCTGGTGTCCGGCGAGGTTGGTCCAGTAGCAGCAGTGCCGCAGGTCGAGCCGGTCATGGCTCGCGCGCAGCCAGTCGTCCTGCGACCGGGGCACGAGCATCACGACCAGGATCTTGTGCACCGAGACCGGAGTGCGGGCGAGCTTCTCCAGGTGCGGGTTGTCGAGCGTGAAGGAGAAGGCGGGCCCCGGTGGGTTCGGGGCGATCTGGTACGTGCACTTGAGCTGCACCTTGATGGTGACTTCGTCGTCGACCGTGTGCCCGGGGGCGCTGTGGCTGACGTGCCAGTCGATTCCGTTGTCCGGAAAGGGCTGTGAGAGCGAGCACCCCGCCGCGGCGGCGACAGCGTGCAGATAGCCCACCTGAAGGGTCTCCATACAGGCGGTGGTGGCGAGTGTGCCGCGCGGCGGTGCGATCCGCTCGGGCAGCAGCCCACCCTGTTCGGGCTGCGCGAGCGCCATGTCCAACGAGCCTTCCGAACCAGTGAATCCCCGCTGTGGGCCGGTCAATTCCGCGGCCCTGTACCTCTGTTGTCTCCGGGCCGCGTACAGCGCAAACGGCCCGGGTATCACCGGTGTGGGCAGGGGGAGGAAAGCCATCTGCCGGACATGATCGAGGAGTTGCGTCACTATGGCGTGCTGGTACGAGGGGCCCTTGGCCGCATTCGACACGGAGACCACGGGCGTCGACGTCGAGACCGACCGCATTGTGTCGGCCGCCGTCGTCGTCCAGCAAGGAGCGGGCACCCGCCCGCGCATCACTCGCTGGCTGGTGAACCCGGGCGTTCCCGTGCCCGCGGGCGCCACAGCGGTGCACGGCCTGACGGAGGAACATCTCCAGCACAACGGCCGCTGGCCCGCGCCCGTGATGGAGGAGATAGCAAGGGAGTTGGCGGAACAGGGCGCGGCGGGCCGCCCCATAGTCGTCATGAACGCCCCCTTCGACCTGACGATCCTGGACAGGGAGTTGCGCAGGCACCGGGCGTCGTCGCTCAGCCACTACATGGCGGGCTCGTCGCTGTGCGTCCTCGATCCCCGGGTCCTGGACAAGCAGCTCGACCGGTATCGAAAGGGCCGCCGCACCCTGACCGATCTGTGCGAGCACTACGCGGTGGAGCTGGACGAGGCACACGACGCCGCGGCCGACGCGCAGGCCGCGCTGGATGTCGTACGGGCCGTGGGGCAGCGTTTCGCGTCCCGGCTCGAACGGCTCTCACCGGCCGAGTTGCACGCGCTGCAGGCGGTGTGGCACGCGGCGCAGGCGCGCGGCCTGCAGGCCTGGTTCGCGCGCAGCGGTACGCCGGAGGCAGTGGATCCCGCGTGGCCGCTGCGTCCCGAACTGCCCGCGGCCGCCTGACCGTCCGTACGATGCGGGCATGAAGCTGTGGTGCATGAAAAAACCGGTCCGTCGGTGACGGACCGGCATTCTCCGGGTGGGCGATACTGGGTTCGAACCAGTGACCTCTTCGGTGTGAACGAAGCGCTCTCCCACTGAGCTAATCGCCCGGGAACGGACTGAACAATACAGGTCTTCGCGGGTTTCCTTCAAACCGCTTCCGCGAGAGCCGTCAGGCCCCTTTCATGTGCCCCCTCAGGCCTCGCTCGCCCGCGCGCATCATCAGCGCGTGGTTGAGGAGGAAGACGGGCCTCCCGGGAACGGCGAGGCGTCGCATCAACGGTTTGCGCACCACCACCTCCTGGTCGTAGACCACCTGCGTCCCGCCCGGCACCGACGTGACGGTCCAGCGCGCCCAGCCCTCCAGATCCCCGGTCATCGCGATCTCCAGGATCCCGGCCTCCGGGTCGCGGCGTCGCTCCTCGCCGGTGACGAACAGGTCGTACGGCAGGAGGGAGCGGAAGCGCGCGGTGCCACGGCGTCCGTCGATGGACCTCACCTCGCGCACCTGGGGCCACCACTGCGGATAGTCCTCGGCGCGTTCGAGCGCGGCGTACACGTCGGTGTGCGGCGCGGGGACGCGCCAGACGCTGCGGAAGCGGTAGTGACTCCAGTCCATGGACCGAGTCTGCCGGTAGGCACCCCGATCTGAGTACGTCGTGAGTATCCGAGCCCATGCCCCGCGCTGTGTCCTGGAGCACACTCCACGGGCATGACGAACATTCCGCCCCCGGCCGAGGAGCTCCGCATCCTCGACCTGGAGCTGTACCGACTGGACGCGCGCAGGTCGCAGTTGCTGCACCGCCGCGCCTGGCTGATCGGCGTCCTGCAGACGGCGGCCGCACCCGCCCCCGCTCCCCCGCGGCCGGTCCGCGCCCCCGAGTCCACACCGCCGAACGTGCAGAACGCGCTGCTCACCCTGGGCGGCATCCTGCTCACCGTCGCGGCGATCGCCTTCACCCTGGTGAGCTGGGGGCACTTGGGCATCGGAGGCCGCAGCGCCGTCCTCGCCGCCGTGACCCTGACGGCACTGGGCGTGCCCGCGTTGCTGCTGCGCCGGAAGCTGCGTTCGACGGCGGAGACGGTGGCCGCGCTGGGCCTCGCCCTCACCGTCCTCGACGCGTACGCCCTCCATGCCGTCGCCCTGCCGCAGGCCGACGCCCTCGGCTACACGGCCGTCGCGTCCGCCGCGCTCACGGCGCTCTGGACGGCGTACGGCATGTCGTTCCGCGCGCTGCGGCTGCCCTTGCCGCTGGCCGTGGCAAGCGCTCAACTCCCCTTGTTCCTCTGGGTACTCGCCGCGGACGCGGGTGCCCACGCGACGGGGGCGGCGCTCCTGGTGACAGCGGCGTTCGACGCGGCCCTCGCGCTACGGGCCCGCGACTTGGGCGTACGCGTCGTGGCGACCATCGGCGCCTGCGCCGCGGGCCTGTGGGGCGCGGTGGGCGCCGGCTACCTCTCCTGGTCGGCCGCGGACGTGCCGGACGCCGCGCGGGCGGGAGCGCTTCTGCTGCTGGCCGCGTCGATCGCGCTGGTGGCGTCGTGGCTGATCCCGCAGCCCCCGCAGGCGACGGGTGCGGCGTTCGCGGGCGGCCTGTCCATCGTGGCCGCGACCGGTGGCGTGCTGCGCGAGGCGCTGCCCGCAGCGTGGGCGGTTCCCGCCTATCTGGCGTGCGGGGTCACGCTGTTGGCGGCCGTACGCGTCCCCCTGCCCCGCCCTGCCCTCCGCGGAATCGCCGGGTCGGCACTCCTGATCCACGCGATGGCGGCACTGTGGACGCTGCCAGCCTTCATCACCGCCCTCCTGGGACCGGTGAGTTGGGCAGGCAAGGCCTGGTCAGGCGCACCATCGGACACAACCGCCGCACTCACGGTGCCGGGCCTGCCGGCGCACTACCCCGCAATAGCGGCCCTCGTCCTGACCACGATCGCCGGAGCCCTACTGACGACGGCGCGCGTCCTGCCCACGACCAGTGCCCACCCGGGCAACCTGCCCCCCAACCAGGCCCCAACCACCCCTCCCACACCGCCTGCCGCTGCTGCGCCAGGCCCCGCGGCGCCTCGCGGCGGGCCACACGGCGCGGAGCCCGCGGGCCCCGGTACGGCACACGGCTCTGGAACGGGTGCGGTGCACGGCTCTGGAACGGGTGCGGTGCACGGCGCTGGGCATGGTGCGGTGCCTGCCGAAGGACCCGGCGCAGCGCACGGCACAGGATCCGGTGCAGTGTCCGCCGCAGATCGCGACGTAGCGCCCGCCGCTGGACCCGGCGCAAAGCCAGGCGCAGCCTCAGCCGCACAGCCCGGCCCAGGCGCCACCGCGAAACCAGCCGCGGGCCCCACCTCCGAGCAACATGCCGGATCGCCCTTCGCGCCGGCCGACTCGCGGTCCGGCGCCGCTCGCCTCAGCGACCCCGGCATCGCTCGATCCGGTGCCCTCGCCCTTGTCTGGGCCGCCCTCCTCATCCTCCCCTCGGCACTCCAACTGCCCTACGCGGCTGGTGTGTCGGCGTACATCGCTCTCACCGCCGGCCTCCTCGCCCTCGCGTCCCGCGTCGGGTCGAAGGCCGTGGCTCTCACCTCGCTCGGCCTGGCGGTTGCCTCATCGGGGAGTGTCGCGTTCCTCGCCCTGGCCACCACCGAGGCGACGCTCGGCACGCTCGGCGCCCTGACCGCGGTGTTCCTGGCGGCGACTGCGCTCGCGGCCCGCCGCAGGGATCCCGTTCCCGGTGTGGCGTCCGCCGCCGTCGTCGCCGCCATCACGTACTCCACCGCATTCGCCTGCGCCACGGGCGCCGCCTGGAATCTGCGTCCCGATCACGTCGGGCTGCTCATGCTCGTCGTACCGGCGCTCGGTGCCCTCGCCGCGGCCCGGCTGGGGCGGCACCCGCTGACCCTCTCGGTGGAGATCACCGCGGCGGCCGCGGGTGGCCTCGCCGTCGTCCTCACCGCGGGCCACGCGACGACCCTCGCCCTGGCCCTCGCGCTCGGCGGCGTCATCGCCGCGGGCACCGCGCTGCGCGCGGACCGACGGTCCGTCGGGTATGCGGCCGGGGTGCTGTTCCTCCTGGCGACCTGGGTGCGCCTGGCCGCGTGGAGCGTCGACACACCGGAGGCGTACACGTTGCCGGTCACCGTCCCGGCGCTCGTGATCGGCGCGCTACGGCGTCGCCGCGCCCCGGAGACGTCCTCCTGGACGGCCTACGGCCCCGGCCTCGCGGCGACGCTCCTGCCGAGCCTCATCGCCGCCTGGAGCGACGCGCACTGGCAGCGGCCGCTGCTCCTGGGCACCACGGCCCTGCTGATCACGCTGACAGGAGCCCGGCACCGGCTGCAGGCGCCACTGGTGCTCGGCGGCACGGTCCTCGCCCTGGACGCCCTGCACGAACTGGCGCCCTTCATCGTCCAAGTGGTGGACGCCCTGCCGCGCTGGCTGCCGCCCGCGCTCGCGGGTCTCTTGCTCCTCGCCGTCGGCGCGACTTACGAACAGCGGCTGCGCGACGCACGCCGGGTCCGAGACGTTCTCGGCAGAATGCACTGACTCCGCTTTTTCCGCGCGGCAGCCGACGGGGCATCAATTCTCTTGCACCGCACGGTAAATCGAGCCGAATACGACTACGACCCGGAGGCTAAAAGCCTCCGGGCCGTAGTTCCGGGGTGGGCGATACTGGGTTCGAACCAGTGACCTCTTCGGTGTGAACGAAGCGCTCTCCCACTGAGCTAATCGCCCCGGGCGCACGGAGAACATTACCGCATGTCAGCGGGTGCCTCCGACCGCCGTGGAGTCACCCTGAGGTCACTCCTTGATCTTCCACGGCATCTCGAAGCCGAACTTCCAGACGTAGATCCCGACGAGCACGGCGACGATCACCAGGCCGATGGTCGTCAGGATGATGTTCCGGCGGCGCACCTTGGGGTCGAGCGCACGCTGCGCCGCCTCTGTGACCTTCCGCTTCGTCCAGCGAAGCACCAGCTGAGCCCAGACGAACTCGGTCGCCCAGATCGCCATACCGCCGAAGATCACCAGCCAGCCCGGTCCGGGCAGCGGCAGCATCACGATGCCCGCGGCAACCACTGCGAGACCGACGATGAACACGCCCACCTGCCAGCTGAGGTGCAGCGCCTTGCGGGCCTGGATGAACTCCGGCGCACGCGATCCGAGCGGCTGTTCGTCCTTCGTGCCGGCGATTGTTTCGGCAACCCCCGGCTCGTTACTCCCCGTATTCATACGGCCAAACCCTACCGGACGGAAACCCGTCACCGGAATGGCTGTACCCGCCGAACGGACAAACCGCCGTACGAGCTACCTAAAGACACCCAAAACCCTCAGAGGGGTTTACAACGGCACCGTAGGTGGCATGTCGATTTCGCCGACGTGCGAATCCCCGAGCGCACACTGAGCGAAAGGCCCTGGCGCTTATGAACACCACGGTCAGCTGCGAGCTGCACCTGCGCCTCGTTGTGTCGAGCGAGTCCTCACTGCCTGTACCCGCAGGACTGCGGTATGACACGGCCGATCCCTATGCCGTGCACGCCACCTTCCACACCGGAGCCGAGGAAACCGTCGAGTGGGTGTTCGCCCGCGACCTCCTCGCCGAGGGCCTGCACCGGCCCACCGGTACCGGCGACGTCCGAGTCTGGCCGTCCCGGAGCCACGGTCAGGGTGTTGTCTGCATCGCCCTGAGCTCCCCCGAGGGTGAGGCTCTGCTCGAGGCCCCGGCGCGGGCCCTGGAGTCGTTCCTCAAGCGAACGGACGCGGCCGTGCCGCCCGGCACGGAACACCGCCACTTCGATCTGGATACGGAGCTCTCGCACATCCTGGCCGAAAGTTAGCTCCAGGCCGCGCGAGAGCGCCCGGCGCCGTCCGACTCGGGGCGACGGCTCGGGCATGACAACCGCACAGAAGCAGACACACCGGCGCCGTCGCCGCGGATACCCGCGGGGACGGCGCCGGTGCGTCCTGTCGGGAAGCCGCTAGCATCGGCCAGCATCGGCGGGCACCTTCCCCAGGCTCTGAGCAGGGGCAGGCCCCACTACCCCCCAGGCCAGGGAGCAAATCGTGCTGATCACCCACGACACCCGGTGCGCACTCGACGCCGTGGTCGATCTGGTGAACACCGCGCCAGACACCGAGGGCGTGGCGGGCGACGAGACGGAGGGGCTCGCGGACGTAGCGGCCCTGGGCGAGTTCGTACGAAACCACGACATCAGTGACGTCGGGGTGCTCTCGGAGCGTGACCTGGCCGGCGTCCGGCACATCCGGAGCCGCTTCCACGAGGTCTTCGCGGCGCGCGAGCCGCAGGCCGCGGCGGCGGTGATCAACGAACTGATCGCGGCGGCGGGCACCACGCCCCGGCTCACCGACCACGACGGCTACGACTGGCACGTGCACTACTTCGCGCCCGGGGCCTCCGTCGCCGACCACCTCGCGGCGGACTGCGGGATGGCGCTCGCGTTCTTCGTGGTCGCGGGCGAGCAGGACCGGCTGCGGCGCTGCGAGGCCCCGGACTGCCGGCGCGCCTTCGTCGACCTCTCGCGCAACCGCTCGCGCCGCTACTGTGACAGCCGCACCTGCGGCAACCGGCTGCACGTCGCCGCCTACCGGGCCCGGCGCAAGGAAGCGGCGGGCTGAGCCCACGGCTTCGGCGCCCATCGAGTCGCTGGAGCCCCCATGGTCCCTACACCCCTAGAGCCCCAGCAGGTCGTGCAGCGTCCCCATCAGGATCAGCACACCGATCACCGCCAGGAAGATCATCAGGGGTGGCTGGGAGAGCGCGAACAGACAGCCCTTGGGCTCTTCCGTCGCGGCTCGTTCATCGGTCGGCGGGGCGGCATCGCCCTGTGCGGTGTCCAGCATCTCGCGGCGATGATGACTCAGTCCCGGGAGTACCGATGACCAACACGCCAGGAAAGCGCGGGAGTTCGCCGCATTACGTGACCTGCGAAAGTCCGGTCTCGTACGCGTTCCGTACCTGGCCGACCAGCGAGGCACCGCGCCGGACCCGCCGACGCCCCCGTCCACACGAACGAGCGACGCTCACGCCCGTCGAGCGAGGACGGTTCGTTGACGGAGTCGACCGCGGCAGTGCGGCCGGGTGCCGTCAGATGCCGTGCTTCTTCAGGATGGCCTCGATGTCGCTGAAGTCCTCCTTCGGCGCGGCCGCGGCCTTCGGCTGGGCCGCCGGCTGAGTGGCGGGGCGGGTGCCCTGCCCCAGGGAGGGAGCCGAAGCCGCGGGGGCCACCGCATCGCGCTGGGCCGCCTTCGCGGCCTTGCGCTCCTTGCGGGTGCCGCCGGAGCGGCGCTCCACGGCGCGGGTGATCATGAAGAGCAGCCAGGCGACGCCGAGGACTCCGAAGCCCGCCCACGCCTTCATGCTGAAGGCCGTGTCGGCCAGCCATCCGACGACTCCGGTCATCACCAGACCCACCGGTATCAGGGAGTAGGCGGCAAGGCGCGTCGCGGCGAGGAAACGCTTGCGGTAGGCCGTGATCGCGGCAATGCCGAGGCCGGCCGCGGATACGGCGGAACAGACGGTCTCGGCAATCATCCGGTCCTCCAGGCGTGCGGGCGTAGACGGTGGCACTGTCTTCCCCTCCATCCTGCACCGGGTGGGCCCCCACAAGCCACGCCCCGAGCGGACTTCAGGGACATATCAGGGTCCCGCCTCCTCCGCAGGTTCCGGTTCGCGCCACCGCCCCGGTTGGGAGGCGGTCGCGGGGCTGGAAGACTGTGTCCCATGAGCGACTCCGTCCCCGACTCCCCCACCGGTCCCCTCGTCATCGACATCTGGTGCGAGCTGCAGTGCCCGGACTGCCGGACCGCCCTCGACGACGTCCGCGCGCTCCGCGCCCGCTACGGCGACCGCGTCGACCTGCGCCTGCGGCACTTTCCCCTCGAGAAGCACAAGCACGCCTTCGCCGCCGCCCAGGCCGCCGAGGAGGCCTTCGAGCAGGGACAGGGCTGGCCGTACGTCGAGGCCGTGCTCGGCCAGGTCGAGGACCTGACCCGCAAGGGCGAACCCTTCCTGGTCGAGGTCGCGCGTGAACTGGACCTGGACGCGGAGGAGTTCGACACCGCACTCGTCGACGGCCGGCACATCCTGATCGTCGACGCCGACCAGGCCGAGGGCAAGGCGATCGGCGTCACCGGGACACCGACGTACGTCATCGGGGGCGAGCGCCTCGACGGCGGAAAGAGCCAGGACGGCCTGCTCGAACGCGTCGAGGAGATCACGGACCTCCTCCTCGCGGCCTCCGGGCAGGACGGCTGAGGCTCCTAGAGCAGCTGCTTGTACACGTAGTACATGACCGGTTCGTAGCCCAGCGACTCGTAGAGGCGCAGGGCCGGGGTGTTGCCCACGAAGACGTTGAGGCCGATGCGTCCCAGGCCCACGTCCCGGGCCTGGGCCTCCGCGAGGAGCATCAAGGACCTGCCGTGGCCACGGCCGCGGTGCTCCTCGTCGACCTCGATGTCGAAGACGAACGCGTCGCCGTCGCGCAGCGCCAGCCAGAGGGTGCCGACCTTCGTGCCCTCCTGGGTGAGCGTGCTGAGGCTGGTGCCGGGGGTGGCGAGGCCCTGCGGCAGGTGGTCGGCGTGGTCGGCCTCGGACTTGGCGCGTGCCTGTTCCGCAGGGACCCCGCGCTCGATCCAGGTCTGCGCGTAGGCCTCCTTCTCGCGGGCCAGCCACACCTCGTACTCGTCCTCGGTCATCTGCCGCCCCTCGATGCCCGCCGGCAGCACGGGCGGCTCGGCGGTCAGGGGCTTGGCCATGTGGCGGTTGCGCTCCTGGTAGCCGAGGGACACGGCGAGACGGTGGGCCGCCGCGGCCTCCGCGGGCACGGCCACCTCGATCCGCTCGCAGCCCCAGCCGCGCACCACCTCCTCGGCGGCGAGCACGGCCACGGTGGCACGGCCACGCCTGCGGTCGGGTTCCTTGATGCTCAGATCGCGCATCTCGGCGACGCCGGGTCCGAACACGGCGTGCGTGGCGAGTTCTATCCCGCCCACAGGACGGCTGTTCACGCACACTTCGTACGTGCGTGACTTCGCGCCGTCAGCGCTCTGCTGAAGCGGCCCGGTCGGCCGCAGGGTCGTGGTCATCAGTGGTGTTCTACCCGCCCTGCGGCTCGAGCGTCATCCGGATCGCGTGCAGTTGTGACCTCTTGGCCGACCGGTCACGGGTCGAGGTCGTCCGCCGCGCGCTCGTCGAAGATCCGCATCGCCTTGGCGGTCACCGGGCCCGGCGCGCCCGGCAGTTCGCGCCCGTCGATCCGGTGCACGGCCTGGACGTCACGGAGCGTCGAGGTCAGGAACACCTCGTCGGCGCGGTCCAGGACGTCGAGCGGCAGGTCCGTCTCGCGCGCGCCCATCCAGTCGACGGCCAACGCGCGCGTGATGCCCGCCAGACACCCGGAGGCGACCGGCGGCGTGTGGATCTCACCGTCGATCACGACGAAGACGTTCGACCCCGTGCCTTCGCACAGCTGCCCCACCGTGTTGGCGAACAGCGCCTCCGAAGCGCCCTGCTCGTGGGCGCGCGCGAGGGCGACGACGTTCTCGGCGTACGAGGTGGTCTTCAGGCCGGTCAGGGCGCCCCGTTCGTTGCGCGTCCACGGCACCGTGATCACGGCCGTCGTGTCGGCGCGCCTGGCTGCCTCGCCGAGCGCCACGACCAGCGTCTGCCCCTGGTCACCACGGTCCGAGCCGAGCGGCGAGAGGCCCCCGGTGTACGTGATGCGCAGCCGCCCCAGGGGCATCGGTTCTGCGGCGAGCACGGCGGCGCAGGCCGCGCGCACCTCGTCGAGGTCCGGCTCGGGCAGGCCGAGGCCGCGTGCCGAACGGGCGAGCCGGTCCAGGTGCCGGGTCAGCGCGAAGGGCCGCCCCTGGACCGCCTTCACCGTCTCGAAGATTCCGTCGCCGACGGTCAGTCCGTGGTCGAGCACGGAGACGCGGGCCGTCTCCAGGTCCTGCAGGCCGCCATTGAGCCAGATCTTCACTGAGGGGTCCCTCCACTCACTTCGTACGCCCCTGACGCTACCGCCAGCAGCCGTTCCGCCTTCAGTTCGGTCTCCCGCCACTCCGCCTCGGGGTCCGATCCCCAGGTGATCCCGGCGCCGGTGCCGAACCGCAGCGCGCCCGCCGCGCGGTCGATCCAGAAGGTGCGGATACCGACGGCCAGTTCGCCGGTGCCCCGGTCGGCGTCGACCCAGCCGATCCCGCCGCAATACGGGCCGCGGGGCGCGGTCTCCAGAGCGTCGATGATGCGCAGGGCGCTGGACTTGGGGGCACCGGTGACGGAACCGGGCGGGAACGCGGCGGCGAAGAGTTCGGGCCAGCCGGCGTCGGGGAGAAGCTCGCCCCGGACGGTGGAGACGAGGTGGACGAGCCCGGGATGCTTCTCGATCACGCACAGGTCGGGGACGGTCACGGAGCCGGTCACGCATATCCGCCCGAGGTCGTTGCGGACGAGGTCCACGATCATGACGTTCTCGGCGTAGTCCTTGTCGAGCAGGTCGGCCTCGGTGCGCCCCGTGCCCTTGATCGGCCCGGACTCCACCACGCGCCCCTCGCGGCGCAGGAACAGCTCGGGGGACGCCGTGGCTATCTCGACGCCGTGTTCGGGCAGGCGGATCGTTCCGGCGTACGGAGCGGGGTTCCCGCGGGCGAGGAGCGCGGTCAGGGCGTCGACGTCCACACCGTCCGCACCGTCCCCGCCGGCCGCGACGGGCGCGGAGAGCACGCGGCAGAGGTTCGCCTGATAGACGTCGCCCGCCGCGATGTGTTCGCGCACACGTCGCACACCGGCCATGTACGCGGCGCTGTCGAGCGACGACGTCCAGTCACCGGCCGCGGGCCCCTGCCACGCTCCCGGCACCGGAGCGGGCACCGGTTCCTCGCGTACGTCGTCGAAGCGGGCGCAGACCAGCTCGCCCTCGAAGCTCGCGCAGACCGCCCAGAATCCGCGGGAGTCCAGGGCCGAGGGATCGCTGGTCACGTCCCTGAGGCCGGTCGCGAGGAGGCCGCCGAAGCGAGCCATGGGCAGGGACGCCCCGGAGGGCGGCCGGGAGGACATCTGAGGGACGCTGTGCACGTCTGCGAGTCTATGACCGGCGTCCTGGTCGCGCCCCGGGCCGGTGACAGCGCAGCACGCTGCGCAAACGCGTTTTTGTACTGGCCCAGGAATCCGCTAGAGTTCAACACGTCGCCGGGACGCGCAAGCGGGCCGGGAAAGACAAGCGGACGTAGCTCAGTTGGTAGAGCGCAACCTTGCCAAGGTTGAGGTCGCCAGTTCGAACCTGGTCGTCCGCTCGCAGGAAGTGGGGGATCTTCCCGAACCCCCGCACTCCTGGTGGAGTGGCCGAGAGGCGAGGCAACGGCCTGCAAAGCCGTCTACACGGGTTCAAATCCCGTCTCCACCTCCAAGGACGATTAGCTCAGCGGGAGAGCGCTTCCCTGACACGGAAGAGGTCACTGGTTCAATCCCAGTATCGTCCACTGGATCTTCTCGAAGGCTTGCCTTCCCGAGGTCTGAAACCCCGCGCGATTAGCTCAGCGGGAGAGCGCTTCCCTGACACGGAAGAGGTCACTGGTTCAATCCCAGTATCGCGCACGCAGTACGCAACACACGCAGGTTGACCTGCGCGATTAGCTCAGCGGGAGAGCGCTTCCCTGACACGGAAGAGGTCACTGGTTCAATCCCAGTATCGCGCACCATCCGTACGAAGCCCCCGGCCGTTCCCACGGCCGGGGGCTTCGTCGTTCCTCCCGGTCAGGAGGAGAAGAGCATGTGCCCGAAGCTCTTGTGGCGCTTGTTGTGGCCGTAGTGCCCGCCGTGGTGGCCGCCGTGCTGCGGAGCGCCCCACGCCGGTGCGGGAGCGGCGGGGTACGCCTGGGGGGCGGGAGCCGCCGGATACGCCTGCGGGCCGGGCGGCGGGGGCGGGGCCTGCTGGCCGCCCCACTGGTTCTCGAGCCGGCTCAGGGACTCGAGCTCGCCGTAGTCGAGGAATATCCCGCGGCAACCGCTGCACTGCTCGATCTGGACGCCATTGCGGTTGTACGTGTGCATCGGTGCACGGCACTTGGGACACTGCATGGTCGGCTCAACTCCTCGCCGGTCGTGACTGCTTCGCCGGATCTCTGCCCGGCTTCGGTGCGTTGCACCCTACTTCGTGCTGGTGGGCGCCAACTCCGTGGGGACGGCGGCCATCCGGTCACAGGCGTCGACGACCGCCTGCTCGATCTCGTCGAGCGGCCGGTGCTCCTTGACGGACTTGGCGACGGCCAGGGCGGCGGTCTGCGCGGTGAGCGCGCGGGCCGGGACGTCGAGGGCGGGCCAGGGGTCCGTGCCGTCCGTGGGAACCGCCGGTCCTCGTGCGGCCCGGTAGGCCGTGAGGAAGCGGGTCCACTCGTCCGGGGCGAGGAGGCCGCAGGCGTACCAGGCGGCGGGGCGGGCCAGGTCCCAGGCCGGGTCGCCGAGGCCGAGGTCGTCGACGTCGATGAGCAGCCAGCGCCCTTCGGCCGTGCGGATCAGCTGGCCCAGGTGCAGGTCGCCGTGGCACAGGAGCTTGGGGAGGGGTGCGGGGGCCTGCGCACGGGCCCACGCGGGGAGCGTGGCCCAGGCGCGCTCGACGGGGGCTGTCGCGGGGTGCGCTCCCGCGGCCCGCATCCGCGCCATCGCCCGAGCCGCCTTGGCGGGGCCGCGCATGTCCGGGAGCGGATGCGGGAGTTCGGCCAGGGGGGTGGCGTGCAGGCGGGCGAGAAGGGTGGCGGCAGCTTCCCAGGGGGCGGCGTCGGGGTCGTCGCGGTCCACCGGGGTACCGGCCTCCCAGAGGGTGACGAGGCGGCCGTGGAGCGGTAGTGCCGTCTCGCCGAGCGGAGGGAGGAGGGTGCCGCGCAGGGCGGCTGCGACCTTCAGGCGGGCCGCGAGTTCGAGGGGGTCCGTGCCGGGGGCGTGCGCCTTGGCGACGGTGCCGCCGTGCCGGACGACGGTGGCGTCGTCGCGGTCCGCGAGGACGGCTTCGGGCGCACAGACGCAGGTACGCGGGGCGCGGTGGGCCGTGTGGCGAACCTGGGCGGTCAGCGCCGGCAGCAAGGCGGTGGCGGTGGCGGTCACGGGTCCCCCGGGGTGCGTCGGTCGGTACTGCCCGTGAGGGTACGCGGGCGGGTTTCCAGCCAGTCTGGCGCTGAGGACGAGGTGGTGGGCCGGTCTCCAGCCCGTCCGGCGCTGAGGACGAGCTCGGCGGTGGGCCAATGCGAGCCCATCCGGCGTTTGAGGACGAGCTCGGCGCAGCCGGTGATCGAGGGCGCCCAGGGACACCGGCGGAGCCCCGCGCAAAGAAGTGCCCGCGCAGCTCCCCAGCTGCGCGGGCATTTCTCGTGCCGTCCGCCGCACCCCCGTCCCCACGGGGTTTCCTGGCCGGATGTCCCCGCCCGGACCGCTCATCCGGGCCTGGGGCGCCGCTCAGCGCCCCAGCATCACGCCCACGGACGACGCCTGTGTGACCACTGCTTCCCAGCCGCCGAAGACGACTACCAGCAGGGCCGCCAGGGGAAGAACCATGGCCGTCGCCACCAAGGGGTGGCGCGTGCCGGACGGGCGGACGCCGAACGTGGCGAAGGCCTTACGTCCTTGCGTGCGGATCAATGCCCGCGGTGCCGTGTCCGCCATGGTTCCTCTCCTGACCGAATCTGTATGAACTTGGCAGCGGCGGGTGTCTGACCTCGGGGGACGAGTGCTGCCACCCGCCGCTTGACCTCAAATTTAGGTGCGCGGGAGGCCGGGGGCGTCATGCCCTCGTACCGATTGCCGGGCCTCCCGGAGGATGACCGATCGTCGGTCATGTACTCCCAGGGGTGGAGACGGGGTCCTAGGTCTCAGGGTCTTCCCGGAGGGGGCGGGCTGCCTGCTCGGATGTGTCCTCCCTGGGGACGGGCTGCTCGACCAGAGCCAGGACGCGGGTCGCCATGAACCGTGCCGTCCGCACGACGGAGCCGCTGCGGGTGACTTCGCTCACTTCGACCACCCCCCTGCGGACCGCCGTCTCCACCCGGCGGCCCGCCCGGCTCGCCACCACCTCGTACGTCCGTGTCGTGTCCCCGGCGTCCACGACTATCTCCACGCGATCACCCTTCACGGGATCAATCCCCCTTCAGCGATGGATGGTTGGGAGCGACCGCCCGCACAACAGCCGTCCGCCCCCGCGCCCCTGACCACTCTTCAAGTTTCCCACCCGGCACTGACAATCGGTCGGGCCGTGAGGGCGCGGCCTCTGCACCTGCCCGGCCACGGAAACGTAAGCTGTGGCACGACAACGGACCGGGCAGCGGGGATGGACATGGCGATGATGCGGCTCCGGCGCGAGGACCCGCGTGTCGTCGGCTCGTTCAGACTGCACAGGCGGCTGGGCGCCGGCGGCATGGGGGTCGTCTACCTGGGGTCGGACCGGCGGGGGCAGCGCGTCGCCCTGAAGGTGATCCGGCCCGATCTGGCGGAGGACGAGGAGTTCCGGTCGCGCTTCGCGCGGGAGGTCTCCGCCGCCCGGCGGATCCGCGGCGGCTGCACCGCGCGCCTCGTCGCCGCCGATCTGGACGCCGACCGCCCGTGGTTCGCCACGCAGTACGTCCCCGGGCCGTCCCTTCACGACAAGGTCGCCGCCGAGGGCCCGCTCTCCGCGGCCGACGTGGCGGTCGTCGGTTCGGCCCTCGCCGAGGGCCTCGTCGCCGTACATGAAGCCGGTGTCGTGCACCGCGACCTGAAGCCGTCGAACATCCTGCTGTCCCCGAAGGGGCCGCGGATCATCGACTTCGGCATCGCCTGGGCCACCGGGGCGTCCACGCTGACCCACGTGGGCACCGCCGTCGGGTCGCCCGGCTTCCTCGCTCCCGAGCAGGTGCGCGGCGCCGCCGTCACGCCCGCCACGGACGTGTTCGCGCTGGGCGCCACGCTTGCGTACGCGGGGATGGCGGACTCGCCCTTCGGACACGGCAGTTCCGAGGTCATGCTCTACCGCGTCGTCCATGAGGAGGCCCAGCTCGGCGGGGTCCCGGACGCGCTCGCCCCGCTGATCCGGGCCTGCCTCGCGAAGGATCCGGAGGAGCGTCCCAGCACGCTCCAACTGTCCCTCAGGCTCAAGGAGATCGCGGCCCGCGAGGCACAGGGCCTGACGGACCCCCGGCCGCCCGCACCCCGGCAGAACCAGGACCGGCCGACGGGGCGGATGGCCGAGGAGTACGTGGACCAGCAGACCCAGCGGCGTCATCCGCAGGGCACTCCCCCACCCCGGGGCGGTTCGGCGCGGCCGAGTTCATCACGGACCGGTTCCTCACGTACTGGTTCCTCGCGCACGGGTTCATCGCGCACCGGTTCATCGCGGCCGAATTCCTCGCGGGCCGGGTCCAGTTCCTCGCGGTCCGGCTCACGCCCCGGGCCCGCGCGGAACACGACGCGGTCCGGCGGCGGGCGGCGTCCCGCCAATCCGCGACTGCTGCGCCAGCGGCTCTTCGTCTTCGTGGTCGTGACGCTGCTCGTGGCCCTGGGGATCGCGGCGGCCCAGGGGTGCCAGGGGCCCGCGCGCGGGCTCGGCGGCAGCGGCGTGCACGATGTGCGCGACGTACAGCAGAGCCAGAGCAACAGCCAAAGCCACGGCCAGAGCCAGCGACTCGGTCCGGGGCCCGCTTCTCAGAGCTGAGGACGGCCCGTCGCCACCGCGTAGAACGCGACCGCGGCCGCCGCTCCCACGTTCAGGGAGTCGACGCCGTGGGCCATCGGGATGCGGACCCATTCGTCGGCTGCCATCAGGGCCTTGGTGGTGAGGCCTTCGCCTTCCGCGCCGAGCATCAGCGCGACCCGGTCCATGCGGTGGGGCGCCGCCTCGTCCAGGCTCTTCGCCTTCTCGTCCGGGGTGAGCGCGAGGAGGTTGAAGCCCGCCTCGCGTACGCCCTCCAGGCCCTTCGGCCAGGATTCGAGGCGGGCGTAGGGGACGGAGAAGACCGCGCCCATGGAGACCTTCACCGAGCGGCGGTAGAGCGGGTCCGCGCAGTCCGGTGAGAGGAGGACCGCGTCCATGCCGAGGGCCGCGGCGCTGCGGAAGATCGCGCCGATGTTGGTGTGGTCGTTGACCGACTCCATGACGACGACGCGGCGTGCCCTGGTGAGGAGTTCGTCCGACGTCGGCAGCGGCTTGCGCTGCATCGAGGCGAGGGCGCCGCGGTGCACGTGATAGCCGGTGACCTGCTCGGCAAGGTCGGGGTTGACCGCGTACACAGGGGCCGGGACCTCGTCGATGACGTCCCGCATGACGTCGACCCACTTGGCGGAGAGCAGCATCGAGCGCATCTCGTAGCCCGCCTGCTTGGCGCGCCTGATCACCTTCTCGCCCTCGGCGATGAAGAGGCCCTCGGCGGGCTCGCGCCTGCGACGCAACTCCACGTCGGTCAGGCCCGTGTAGTCGCTCAGGCGCGGGTCGGTGGGGTCGTCAACGGTGATGAGATCAGCCACAGGGTGATACTGCCTTGTCCTGGGTGTGGTGCCAACGCCTCGGGGCGGGTTGGGTTACCGGTGGTTACGCGGGGGCTCGGGGTGGTTACGCGGGGGCTCCGGGTGGTTACGCGGGGGCGTCCGGGCCCACGTTCACCACGTCGCCGATGACGATCACGGCCGGGGGCTTCACCTCGTGGGCCGCGACCTCGGCGGCGACCGTCGCGAGCGTGGCGTCCACGCGGCGCTGGGCCGCGGTGGTGCCCTCCTGGATCAGGGCGACGGGGGTCTCGGGCGGCCTGCCGTGCGCGATGAGCGCCTCGGCGATCCTGCCGATCTTGTCCACGCCCATCAGGATCACGAGCGTGCCGCGCAGCTTGGCCAGCGACGGCCAGTCGACCAGGGAGCGCTCGTCGTCGGGGGCCACGTGACCGCTGACCACGGTGAACTCGTGTGCGACACCGCGGTGCGTGACCGGGATGCCCGCGGCGCCGGGCACCGAGATCGAGCTGGAGATGCCGGGGACCACCGTGCAGGAGATGCCCGCTTCGGCGAGCGCCTGGGCCTCTTCCATACCGCGGCCGAAGACGAAGGGGTCGCCGCCCTTCAGGCGGACGACCGACTTGCCCTGCTTCGCGTGCTCGATGAGGGCGTTGTTGATGGCTTCCTGGGCCATGAAGCGGCCGTACGGGATCTTCGCGGCGTCGATCACCTCGACGTGCGGCGGGAGTTCGTCGAGCAGGTCACGGGGGCCGAGCCGGTCGGCGATGACCACGTCCGCCTCGGCGAGGAGCCGACGGCCGCGGACCGTGATGAGGTCCGGGTCGCCGGGGCCGCCGCCGACGAGGGCGACGCCGGGGGTGCGGGCGCGATGCTGGCGCGCGACGAGGCTGCCGTCGCTCAGGCCTTCGACGAGCGCGTCGCGGATGGCCGCGGTGCGGCGGGGGTCGCGGTCGTGGATGTCCGTGGTGAGGACGGCGACCGTGACGCCGGCGGAGCGGCCCGTCGCGGGCGTCAGGGCGGTGGCGGCGTCGGCGTCGTCGGAGCGGACGCACCAGACGCGGTGCGCCTCGCCTTCCGCGGAGGCCGCCGTGTTCGCCTCGGGGTCGCTGGTGGCGATGAGCGCGTACCAGGCGTCCTGGAGGTCGCCGTGCTCGTAGCGACGGCGCTCCCAGGTGATCTCGCCCGCGTCCGCCATCGCCTCCACGGAGGGGGTCGCCGTCGGCGACACGAGGGTGATGTCGGCGCCCGCCGCGATCAGGGCGGGGAGGCGACGCTGGGCCACCTGGCCGCCGCCGAGCACGACCGTGCGGCGGGCGGTGAGACGGAGGCCTACGGGGTAGGCGGGGCTTTCGGCCATGGCGGGTGGCTCCTCGTGCGGGGGCGCTGCGTGCGCTGCCGCTTCGGCGGTGGAGCGGCGCTGACGTGCGGGTTCTGGGTGTGGGTTACTTTACGGCCCTTGTACGTCCGCGGACCGTGGGCGTTTGCGCCCACCCGTTCCGCCGTGCGGAACGCCTGCCCACAAACGCAGCGGCGAAGGGGGCGGACAGAGCCTGCGTAGGGCCTGCCC
This sequence comes from Streptomyces sp. A18, assembly GCF_059026065.1. Taxonomy (NCBI): domain Bacteria; kingdom Bacillati; phylum Actinomycetota; class Actinomycetes; order Kitasatosporales; family Streptomycetaceae; genus Streptomyces; species Streptomyces sp. A18. Next base: position 51,468 of record NZ_JBWLKL010000011.1, read on the forward strand.
ACCCCGTGCCAGGTGCGGCTACTTCTCGGTGACTCCCGCCGAGTCGAACGTGGCCACCTCGTGCATCGCGCGGGCCGCGCTCTGCACCACCGGGAGGGCCAGGAGGGCTCCTGTGCCCTCGCCGAGGCGGAGGTCGAGGTCGACCAAGGGGCGCAGGCCCAGCTTGTTGAGAGCCGCCACGTGGCCCGGTTCGGCACTGCGGTGGCCCGCGATGCAGGCCGCGAGGACCTCGGGGGCGATGGCGCGGGCGACCAGGGCCGCCGCGCCGGCGCTCACGCCGTCCAGGATCACGGGCGTACGGAGGGATGCGCCGCCCAGGAGGAGGCCCACCATCGCCGCGTGCTCCAGGCCGCCGATCGCGGCGAGGACGCCGATCGGGTCGGCCGGGTCCGGCTGGTGCAGTTCGAGGGCGCGGCGCACGACGTCGACCTTGCGGCCGTGCATCTCGTCGTTGATGCCGGTGCCGCGGCCGGTCACCTCGCCCGGGTCGGTGTCCGTGTAGACGGAGATGAGGGCCGCGGACGCCGTGGTGTTCGCGATGCCCATCTCGCCGGTGAGCAGGGCCTTGTTGCCCGCGGCCACCAGGTCGCGGGCGGTCTCGATGCCCACCTCGATGGCCGCCTTGACCTCCTCGCGGCTGAGGGCCGGTCCTGTCGTCATGTCCGCCGTGCCCGCGCGGATCTTGCGGGGCAACAGACCAGGGGTGGCGGGGAGTTCGCTCGCCACGCCCACGTCGATGACGCAGACCTCGGCGCCCACCTGGTTGGCGAAGGCGTTGCAGACCGCGCCGCCGCCGAGGAAGTTGGCGACCATCTGCGCGGTCACCTCCTGGGGCCAGGCGGTGACGCCCTGGGCGTGCACACCGTGGTCGCCCGCGAAGATCGCGACGGCCGCGGGCTCCGGGATCGGCGGCGGGCACTGCCGTGAGAGACCGGAGAGCTGCGCGGAGATGATCTCCAGCATGCCGAGCGCGCCCGGCGGCTTCGTCATGCGCTTCTGCCGCTCCCACGCCTCGCCGAGCGCCTTCGCGTCCAGCGGGCGGATGTTGGAGACGGTCTCCGCGAGGAGGTCGCTCGGGTCCTCGCCGGGCAGGGCGCGGCGGCCGTACGTCTCCTCGTGGACGACCCACGAGAGCGGGCGGCGCTTGGACCAGCCCGCCTGCATCAGCTCGGGCTCCTGGGGGAACTCGTCGACGTATCCGACACAGAGGTAAGCCACCACTTCGAGGTGCTCGGGCAGGCCGAGGGTCCTGACCATCTCGCGCTCGTCGAAGAAGCTGACCCAGCCGACGCCGAGGCCCTCGGCGCGCGCCGCGAGCCACAGGTTCTCGACGGCGAGGGCCGAGGAGTACGGAGCCATCTGCGGCTGCGTGTGGCGGCCGAGGGTGTGGCGGCCACCGCGGGTCGGGTCGGCGGTGACGACGATGTTCACCGGGGTGTCGAGGATCGCCTCGATCTTCAGTTCCTTGAACTGCTTCGCGCGGCCCTTGGGAAGCGACTTCGCGTACGCGTCCTTCTGGCGCATGGCCAGCTCGTGCATCGTGCGGCGGGTCTCCGCCGAGCGGATGACCACGAAGTCCCAGGGCTGCGAGTGGCCGACGGACGGCGCCGTGTGGGCCGCTTCCAGGACGCGGAGCAGCACCTCGTGCGGGATGGCGTCGCTGCGGAAGCCGTTGCGGATGTCACGGCGTTCGCGCATGACGCGCAGGACGGCCTCGCGTTCGGCGTCGTCGTACGCGGGTGCGGCGGGCACCTCCGACTGCTGGACGGGCTCGGGCTGCTGGACGGGCTCGGGATCCTGGACGAGCTCCGGGTCCTGTACCGGCTCCGGGGCGGTGGCGTCGTCCGCGGTTTCCGCCGGGTCCACGACTTCGGCGGCGGGGGCGAGCGGCTCGGGGACCTCGTCGGCTGCCACCGTTTCCGCTTCCGCCTGTGCTTCTGCTTCCGCCTGCGCTTCTGCTTCGACTTCTGTTTCTGCTTCTACGGGGGCTTCGACCGCTTCGAGGGGCGCCTCGGTCACGGGCTCTTCTGCCGTGTCCGGTACGGGAGTCGCCGCCGCGGCCTCTCCGCCGTCACGCGGGGCGGGCACGGTGGCCGCGGGCTGCGGCAACGCGGGCTCGGCGGCTTCGACGAGTGCCGAGGGCTCCTGGGGCTCCGGGAGTTCGGAGTCCTCCAGGATGCCCGGGGCGGCCGGGGTCTCTTCCGGGGCTACGGCTTCCGGAGCGGGGGCCTCGGCCTCGGCGACCGGCTCCGGCTGCGCCTCGGGGGCCTCGAAGTGCTCCGGGGGTACGGACAGGGCGTGCGGCGGAGTCGGCGCGAGGTGCGGCGTGGTCGGCACCGTGCCCTCGACCGGCACGAACTGGCCGAGGGGCGCGGGCGCCTGGGGCTCCGCGAAGGGCTGGTTCGGGTCGCCCGGGAGCCCTTCGTCCTGAGCCTGGGGCGCCTGGGCCACGGGGGCTTCCGCGTACTGGGCTGCCTGCGGGGCGTGCGGGGCCGACGAAATGTGCGGGCCCTGGGCCGTGTGCCCGGCGGCAGCGAGCGGCGCGTCCGACCAGGGCTGCGCACCGGCCACGGCGAACTGCGGCTGGCCGGAGCCCGACGCGTGCGCGGACTGCTCGGCCTCGGCGGTGAGCGGGAGCTCCTGACCCGCTTCCGGAGCGGGCACGGACGGCTCCGCGGCGAACGCGGGCTGCCCGGCTCCGGCCACGGCGTGCGCGAACTGGCCGTCCGTCTCGGCGCCTTGCGCCATCGCGGGGTCGGCGGCACCGGCGGCCTGCGGGAAGGTGGCCACGGGCGGCTCGGCGGCCGGGGCTGCCTGGGCGGCAGAGGCGGTCACCACCGGCTGGGGCAGCTCGGTGGCGGGTGCGGGCTGCGAAGCTTCAGCGGGGAGCGCGTCCTGCGGACCCGGTGCGGCCTCGGGGGCCTGTGCGTCCTCTGTTACGGGTGCGGCGTCCGGGACGACCGTTTCTGCTGGTGCGACGGGCTGTGCGTGCTGAGGAGGCTGCTGAGAAGGCTGAGGAGACTGCGGGTTCTGCGGCTGCTGGACGGACTCGGCATGCTGCGGCTGACTCGTCCACGGGCTCGCACCCTGCGGCGCGATCTCGCCGAGCTGCGGACCCGGCAGTACCCCTTCCTCGTCACGCGGAATGTCGAGGTACTCGGGCCCCACGGTCGGCGGCCCCGCGTGCCGCATGGGAACGGCGTGCTGCGGCGTACCGGCAGGGCCGCGGTCGGCGAGGGAACGTACGGGACTTCCCGCGCCGTCGGGCACGGCGGGACCCGAAGGCCCCCGGTGGAGCGGGCGACGGGACGGGCCGGGGTGCGAAGCGGGCGCCGGCGTAGGCGCGCCGGGCAGCTGGACGCCGTTCAGGTCGACCGAGCCGCTGTCCCGCCCGGCCGTCTCGTGCGGCCCCGGCTGATGCATGGCCTGCGGCTGCGGTTGGGGTTGCGGCTGCCCGACCGACTGCTGGGCCACGGCCTGCTGACCCGCGGCGTGCTGGCCGACGAGGTGCTGACCGCCCTGAGACTGCTCGGCCGAGTGTCGGCCACCGGCGGACTGAGCAGCGGCGAACTGGCCGCCCACGGACTGCTCCGCCATGGCCGATGCAGCCACGGACGGATCGGCGGCCACACCGTGACCATCCACGGACTGACCACCCACGTGCTGCGCACCCACCGGCTGAGCGACGCCGTGCTGCGCGGTCCCCTGGGCCTCACCGTGCTGGGCGGCCACCGGCTGACCCGGGCCTCCCTGCTGCGGCGGGGCCGACTGCGGCTCGCTCCAGGCGCCCTGGGCACCCGGCATGAGCAGCAGGTCGTCATCGTCTGCGGGGGCGACGCTCTCGGCGGGATTCTCGGAGGGGTCGAGGTAGGTGTACGCACCCGGGGCGGGGACGCCCGGCTGCTCCACCATGCCTGCGTTCTCCGGCAGTCCCTCGCCCGGGACCTGGCCGGTGTCGGTCATGCGTAACCCCTCGCCCATCGGTTAGTGCTTCTTCGACCGCCCCTCAGCCTTAGGCCGGGGAAGCCCCATTGCCCGGAGCGGCGCACCAACCGCCCGTCATTCTCAACGAGCGTGCGCGCCGCGCGGCACGAACCGCGTACGGACAACAGGCATTGTCCCGGTCGGCAAGACGCCACGGCGGCTTGATCCGCAACGGCCCGCTGTGGGCTGCGCCACGTTGCGCGCCCTCCGGTCCTGCCGTACCACACACCCCCCAAAACGGGCGAGCTTTCCGGACATTGACCAACTATTTGCCGGACACTCGGGTGCGGTACAACGATCGGCCAGCCTACCCCGCACCGTGCGTCAGCAGGGTCACGGGGCGCGATCGGGCAACTGTCCGGAGAGCAGGAAGACCACGGTCCGCTCGCGCTCGGTCCACGCGCGCGTGTCGAGTTCGACGGACTGGAGCAGGGCGCACTCCACCGCGTATCCGTGCTCCGTCAGGTCCCTGCCGATGAGTTCGGCCGCGTCACGGGTCGACGCGTGCGTCACGATGCGCGCCGGGCGCCGGTCGGCGACGGCGGAGACCACCGCGGCTCCCCCGCCCCCGACGCGTACGACATCGGGCTCGGGGAGGTCTTCGAGGATGTGCGGCGCCGTGCCGTGCACGATCTGCGGCTGTACGCCGAAGTGGCGGGCGACCGACGTGGTGCGGGCGCAGGCGTCGGGGTCCGCGTCGACGGCGATGACGGCCGCGCCGAAGCGGGCGGCTTCTACGGTGAAGGCGCCGCTGCCGCAACCGATGTCCCACACCAGGTCGCCCACGCGGGGGCCGATGCGGGCGAGTTGCGCGGCCCGCAGGCGGTCGCTCTCGCCCTCCCCGAGCGAGTCCTCGCCTCCGTAGGCGGGAGCGGGCAGCGCCCAGCCGCGGGGGGTGCCGGGGTCGCGTCCCGCGATCCAGCCGGTGTCGGATGCGGCGACAGGGCCGCCGATGACGATGACGACGTTCGGGTCGCGCCAGGCGTGGTCGGCGGCCTTGTCCGAGGTGAGGACGGTGACCTGCTCGCGCTCGGTGCCCAGCTCCTCGCAGATCACGAAGGTGCGGTGCACGCCCTGGAGGAGCAGGCCGAGCTCGGCGGGACCGGCGCCGGGTGAGGTGAGGACGGCGACCTTGGTGTGGGCGCGGCAGACGTTCACCGCGCGGCGCAGGGTGCGGGGGTGCGCGACGACGACCTGGGCGTCGTCCCAGGGCATGCCGGCGCGGGCGAAGGCCTGGGCGACGGAGGAGACGCCGGGCACCACTTCGACCTCGAGGCCGTATTCGGGGGCGCGCAGCGTGCGCACGACGCCGAAGAAGCCGGGGTCACCGTCGGCGAGGACCACGGCGGTGCCGCGGTGGGCGGCGATGCGGCGGGCGGCCAGGCTGACGCTGCCCAGGCGGATCCGTTCGGCGGCCGGTGGCACTTCGGTGAGCGCCAGGTGGTGGGCGGCGCCCGCGACGAGGGTGGCGGCGCCGAGCGCCGAGCGCGCGGCGGCGGTCAGCGGCGAACCGTCCCAGCCGATCACCGTGACGCGGTCGGCCATCTTCGTCTGTCTCCTGGGTCTCGCGGGTCGGGGTTCTCGCGGGGGTGTGCGAGGTGGCCGGGCGTCGCGTGTAGGGGGCAACCGCGTGTGGCCAGGGGCGAGCGTACCTGGTGGGCCCGGGAGCCGCCCCGGGGGTCAGTTCCAGTCGGAGTAGGCGCTGAAGCCGCTGTCCGCAAGCTGCTCGCCGACTCCTTCCAGGTCCTCGGGGAGCAGGCTCCACACGATGAGGTCGGTCCGCACGTCGAGCCAGCCGCCGAACGGGTCCCCGCCGTTCCTCGTACGCGCTATCCAGGCGCCCCGAAGGACTCCCTCGCTGATGCAGCCGATCTTCTGCGCGACCTGCTGGGCGGCGGTGTTGTCGGCGGCGGTGCGCAGCTCGATGCGCTCGAACCGCTGGTCGTTGAAGAGCCACTGCGCGGTGGCGAGCGCCGCCTCCGAGGCATAGCCCTCGCCGCGGGCCCAGGGGGCGACGACGTAGTTGAGTTCGCTGGAGCGCACCCGCCAGTCCGTGTCCCGCAGTTGCACGATGCCGACCAGGCGCTGGGTGAGGAACTCCGTGACGGCCAGGGCGATTCCGCGGCCCTCGGTGCGCTCGGCGGGCGCGACCCGGGTGATCCAGTCGCGGGCGTCGTCCTCGGTGAAGGGCTGGGGGGCCGAGGTCCAGGCGGTGACCATCTCGTCGTTCATCATCTCCGCGTACGCGGGGACGTCGGCGTCCTCGAACGGGCGCAGCACCAACCGCTCCGTGCTGATGGAGATGTCGGGGAAGGTGGATGTCATGCGCTGCTCCGTAACCTGGAACCCTCGGGCCTGCTGAAGTGCCCAGCATGCAGCATGTCGGCGCGCAAACGCACCACGGGGTCCGCTCCTTCGTCAGGAGAGGACCCCGTGGTGAGGGCGGAAACGGACTGTGCGTCAGGTCGTTTCGACGGGCAGGACAGAGCCCTTGTACTTGTCCTCGATGAACTGTTTCACCTCGGGTGAAGTGAGCAGCTTCGCCAGCTTCTTGACGCGGGGATCGTCCTCGGCGCCCTTCTTGACGGCGAGGATGTTGTTGTACGGATTGTCCTTGGGCGACTCGAGAAGGATGGCGTCCTTCTTGGGGCTGAGTCCGGCGTCGAGCGCGTAGTTGTTGTTGATGACCGCGGCTTCGACGTCTTCCAGGGAGCGGGGCAGCTGGGCGGGTTCCAGCGGCTTGATGGTGAGCTTCTTCGGGTTGGACGTGATGTCCTCGGGGGTCGCGTTCGCGCCGACCCCCTTCTTGAGCCCGATGACGCCCTTGGAGGCGAGGAGTTCGAGCGCCCTGCCTTCGTTGGTGGTGTCGTTCGGGACGGCGACGGTGGCACCGGCGGGCAGCGCGGTGACGTCCTTCGCCTTCTTCGCATACACCCCCATCGGCGGCAGATAGACCTCGGTCACCGGCGTGAGCTCCGTCTTCTTGGACTTGTTGAAGTCCTCCAAGTACGGGGCGTGCTGGTAGAGGTTGGCGTCGAGTGACCCTTCCTGGAGCGCGGTGTTCGGCGTGACGTAGTCCGTGAACTCCGTGATCTGGAGGTCGAGTCCCTCCTTCTTCGCGAGGTTCTGCTTGATGTACGTGAGGACTTCGCCGGCCGGGGTCGGGGTGGCGCCGACGGTGAGCGTGTCACCGTCGCCGCCGCCCGATCCGGAGCCGGAGCCGCAGGCGGTCAGGCCGAGCGTCAGGGCGAGCGCTCCGGCGGCGGCCGCTATGACGGGCGTACGCATGATCAGAACGCCGCGACGACGGCGCCGTCGTACTTGTCGTCGATGAACTTCTTGACCTCGGGCGAGGTGAGGAGCTTGGCGAGCTTCTTCACGCGCGGGTCGTTCTCGTCGCCCTTCTTCACGGCGAGGAAGTTGCCGTAGGGGTTGCCCTTGGCGGGCTCGGCGACGATGGCGTCCTTGGCCGGGCTGAGCTTGGCCTCAAGTGCGTAGTTGCCGTTGATCACCGCGGCGTCGACGTCGCCGAGGGAGCGGGGCACCTGGGCCGCCTCGATCTCCTTGAACTTGAGGTTCTTCGGGTTCTTCGAGACGTCCTTGGGGGTCGCCTCGTAGCCGACGCCCTTCTTGAGCTCGATCAGGCCGTTGTCGGCCAGGAGCTTGAGCGCGCGGGCCTCGTTCGTGGTGTCGTTCGGCAGGGCGACCGTGGCGCCGTTCTTCAGGCCGTCGAGCTTCTTGACGCTCTTGGAGTAGATGCCGAGCGGCTCCAGGTGCACCGTCGCGTTCGGGACCGGCACGATGTCCGTCCCGTTCTTCTTGTTGAAGTCGTCGAGGTACGGCTTGTGCTGGAAGTAGTTGGCGAAGACCTCGCCCTGCTCCACGGCGGTGTTCGGCGTGACGTAGTCGGTGAACTCCCGCACGTCGAGGTCGAGTCCGGCCTTCTTCGCCAGGTTCTTCTTGACGTAGTCGAGGATCTCGCCCTGCGGCGTGGGAGTGGCGGCGACGATGAGCGGGCCGTCCTTGTCTCCTGCGGCGGAGCCCTTGTCGGAGCCGCAGGCGGAGAGCCCGAGGGTGAGGGCTCCGGTGGCGAGGACAGCGGTGGTGATCTTGGCGGTGTTACGCACGAAAAGTGCCTTTCTCCATGGGTGGTACGCCCCGCGATGGGGTGTGCGGGGTGAGTTTCGGGAATCCGTCGACGGTGCCGGTCAGGAGGCCTTCGACGGCGCGAGCTTGAGGAAGCGCAGCCGGGGAGCGGCGCCCGAGTGGCCGCCGCGCCGGTGCAGCCTGCGGGCCGCGTAGTCGCCCGCGAACTGGATGATCGAGATGACGACGGCGAGGACGCCGACGGTGATCCACATCAGTTCGGTCTCGAAGCGCTGGTAGCCGTAGCGGATGGCGATGTCGCCGAGACCGCCCGCGCCGACGGCGCCGGTGATGGCCGAGTAGCCGAGGATCGTGACGATCGTCGTGGTGGTGCTGGAGATCAGCGAGGGCAGGGACTCCGGCACGAGGACCTTGCGTACGACGGTCCAGGTGTTGCCGCCCATCGACTGCACGGCCTCGACGAGACCGCCGTCGACCTCGCGCACCGAGGTCTCCACGAGGCGCGCGAAGAACGGGATGGCACCGATCGCGAGCGGCACGATGGCGGCCTCGCGGCCGATCGTCGTGCCGGTGATCCAGCGCGTGAGGCCCATCAGCGCGACCATGAGGATGATGAAGGGCATCGAGCGCGCGATGTTCACGATCTGCCCGATGAGCTTGTTCACCACCGTGTTCTGCAGCAGCCCGCCGCGGTCGGTGAGGACAAGGAGGATGCCGAGCGGCAGTCCGACGACGACGGCTATGAGCGTCGACCAGCCCACCATGTAGAGGGTGTCCCAACAGGCCTGCTCCAGCAGGGGCTGCATCTCCGACCAGGTCACTTGGCACCTTCCTTGACCAGCAGCGTGGCGTCGTCCTTCGGCGCGGTCACGGGATCCTCGCCCGCGATGTCGACCTGGAGGCCCTGCTCGCGCAGGAAGCCGATCGGCACGACGTTCTCCTCGAAGCGACCCGGCAGCTCGATGCGCATGCGGCCGACCTGCTTGCCCGCGACGGTGTCCATCGCGGCGCCGAGGATCGAGATGTCGATGTTGTACGTGCGCGACAGCTGGGAGATGACCGGCTGGGTCGCGGCTTCGCCGTGGAAGGTCACGTCGACGACGGTGCGGTTGTCGCCCGTGGCGTCACCGCTGACCGGGAACAGCGCGGCGGCCAGCTCGGACCCTGGCGTCGCGAGCAGCTCGGTGACGGTGCCGGACTCGACGATCCGTCCGTTCTCCATGAGGGCGGCGGAGTCGCAGACGCTCTTGACGACGTCCATCTCGTGCGTGATCAGCAGGACGGTCAGACCGAGCTGCTGGTTGAGGTCGCGCAGGAGCTTCAGGATGGAGCGGGTGGTCTCCGGGTCGAGGGCGCTGGTCGCCTCGTCCGAGAGCAGCACCTTCGGGTCGCCGGCGAGCGCGCGGGCGATGCCGACGCGCTGCTTCTGGCCGCCGGAGAGCTGTGCCGGGTAGGACTTCGCCTTGTCGGCGAGGCCGACCAGGTCGAGGAGTTCGAGGGCCTTGCGGGAGCGTTCGGCGCCGCTGAGGCCGAGGATCTCCAGGGGCAGCTCGACGTTGTCCTTGACGGTGCGCGAGGACAGCAGGTTGAAGTGCTGGAAGACCATGCCGATGCGGCTGCGCGCCCGGCGCAGGTCCTTGCTCGCGCGGCTGCCGCGCCCCGCCAGGGCGGTGAGGTCCTGACCGGCGACGGTCACGGTGCCGGAGGTGGGCCGCTCCAGGAGGTTGACGCAGCGGATCAGCGAGGATTTGCCGGCGCCGGACTGGCCGATGACGCCGTACACCTCGCCTTCGCGGACATGCAGATCGACGCCGTCGAGGGCAGTTACTTCACGACCGCGTGAGCGGTAGACCTTGGTGAGGCCGGAAGTGGTGATCACAGGGGTTTCCGTCACTGTCGAGTGCGCGGCGCGGTTTTCGCCGGGCACGGGGCATTCGTGGGGAACGCGGCACGGTTTCTCGCGGTGGCGAAAGGAACCGGAGGAGGTGTGCGCGGGGCAGGCTCGCGTCCTACGTCTCGTCCGCCGGTAAGGCGTACGTCGCACAGGGGCGCGGCACAGCGGCTTCGCTTCGGGGCGCGATGCTCAGGAGTGGTGCGGGGGCCCTCAGAAGGCGCACATTCGACACATACAACGAGCACCGGGCGTCGTGATCGCCTCGGTCGCAGGGGTGCGGCTGCTCGTCGTGGTCATGTGGACCAGTAAAACACGCGTGCGGTCACGCACCGCCACCGTCGTCCGCTATACGGACAGCCGGTGGACAGGTGCGGACGCGACGGGAGCGGCGCTCAGGCCTCGGCGGTGATCTCCACGCCACCCTCGGTGGCCTGCGCGGACACGGCCGAGAGGTCCTTCACGACGACGTCGGCGGTCAGCTCGCCGGCGGTGTGCGTTGTGGCCAACGCCACGGTGGTCATGCCGGCCGCGCGTCCCGCCGTGAGACCCGCGGGCGCGTCCTCGAAGACCACGCAGCGCGCCGGGTCGACGCCCAGTTTCGCGGCCGCGAGCAGGAAGGGCTCGGGGTCGGGCTTGCCGCGCGTGATGTCGTCGGCGGCTATCAGCATCTTGGCGTCGATGCCGACCTCCGCGAGTCTGGCCTCGGCCAGGCGGCGCCCGGCGGAGGTGACGACGGCCCAGCGCTCGGGCGGCAGGGATTCGAGCAGCTCACGGGTGCCGGGAAGGAGCACGACGCCGCCCGCGACGTCCGAGACCTCGAGCTCCTCGATGCGGGCGACGGCTTCGGGCACGCGCTCGGCGGGCAGCATGTCGGCGATGATCTCGGCCGCGGGGCGGCCGTGCAGCTCGACCCGCGCGAATTCCTCGGCGGTGATCCCGTACTCCTGCGCCAAGCGCGTCCAGCAGCGGTACACCGACTCCATGGAGGAGATCAGGGTGCCGTCGTTGTCGAACAGGAGCGCTTCAGCGTGGATCTTCATGGTGTCCGAGCGTACGGGGCACCCCTGGGGTACGCGCATCGGGGCTTAGGGGTGCGCGCATCGGGTCATAGGGCCCGTAATAAAGTCACCGCATGCTTGTTGCCCTGACGATCGCGACCGCCGTGGCCGCGCTCGCGCTCGCCGCGTGGTGCGGCTTCGCCGCCTACCGGGACCAGCCGACCAAGGACTGGCACTTCATCGGCATGGGCGTCGTGACGTTCCTGGCCACGGTCCAGCTGATCGTCGGCGTCGTCCAGCTGGCACGGGGCGAGAAGCCCGAGCAAGGCACGACGATCTTCGTGGCGTACTTGATCGGCTCCTTCGCCTGCGTCCCGGCCGCGGGCTTCATGTCCCTTGCCGAGCGCACCCGTTGGGGCTCCATCACCGTCGCGGCCGGTGGCGTGGTCCTCGCCGTGCTCCAGGTGCGGCTCTACGACATCTGGGGAGGCTGAGGTGACGGTGACCGAAGACAGCAAGGCCAAGGGCGCCCGGCAGAAGCTGATCGGCGGGCCCGGCATCCTTCTGGTGTGGCTGTACGGGGTGATGGTGGTCGGCGCGGTGTCGCGCTCCGCCGTGCAGATCTCGACGGACTTCCACAAGGCCCCGCTCGCGTACACGCTGTCCGCCCTCGCGGGTCTCGTGTACGGCTTCATCACGTACTCGCTCGTGCGCGGCGGCGAGAAGGCCCGCAGGGCGGCGCTGGTGTGCTGCGCCGCCGAGCTGGTGGGCGTCCTGGCGGTGGGGACGTGGACGCTCATCGAGCCGTCCGCCTTCCCCGACGCCACGGTGTGGTCGGACTTCGGGATGGGCTATCTGTTCATTCCGGTGATCCTGCCGGTCACGGCCATCTTCTGGCTGAACAAGGCGCGGCGGGCGGGGCGCTAGACCCGGGCCGCGTACGCCCCCGCGATCGCCTCCTTGGAGAGCGTGACCAGCGTGAGCCGGTCGTTCACGTGCTGGGTCTTCACCGCCGTATAGCCGTGCTTGCGGTAGAGCTGGAGATTCTGCTCGCTGCGGTGACCGCTGAAGAGCTGGAAGCACTTCGTGGTGCCTCCCGAGCCGAGCCGCTGCTCTATCGCGTCCAGGAGCCTGCCTCCCAGACCGTGCCGCTGCATCCTGGGGTGGACGATGAGTTTGTTGATCCGCGCCGTGCCGTCGGGGTCGACCGTGCCGCGCACCGAGGCGACGACCTCGTCACCGAGGCGGGCCACCAGCACGCTGCCGGCGGTCAGTTCGGCCTTGATGGAGTCGAGGGACTGCGTGAGCGGCTCGATGGAGTAGTCGCCGTACAGCTCGGCCTCGCTCTGGTAGCACAGGTACTGCAGTTTGAGGATCTTCTCGGCGTCCTGTCCGCCCGCCTCCGAGATGGTCACGCTCATGCCCATGTGTGCATGCCTCCCGCTCACCTGCTCCGCCGGTTGTCTATCGCTCCTTTCCCCACGGTTCAGGAGCTGCAACCTCCGCCGCGAGCATTCTGCGCAGGCATCCCAGGCAACGGGAACGTTCAGGCCCCAGACTGCCCTGTGACATTCCCAACTGCCCTGCGATCTCCCGGTAGGTGAGGTCCTTGGGGGACAGCAGCGCCGCCATGAGGCCGGGGCAGCGGCCGGGCAGCCGGCGCACGGCCGCATGCAGGGCGCGCTCGCGGTCGGCCCGCAGGGCGCGCTGTTCGGGGCCGCGCTCGGTGTCGTCGGCGGGCTCGGCCGCGTACGCCACTTCCCGCTCCTCCGTACGCCGCGTGCGGCGCGCCTCCGATGCGACGGCGGCGCGCAGCCAGGTGGCCGGGTCGGCGGGTGGGTCGGCGGCGTCCATGCGTTCCAGGAGGCGCAGCCAGACGGCCTGTTCGAGGTCGCCGGGGTCGGCGCCGGAGCCGTACGCCGCGGCGGAGGCCTCGGCGGCCAGGAGGGGACGCAGCGTGGGGATGAGCTCGTGGGTCATGCAGGGCGGGACGCGGCCGCTCCGGCACGAGGTTGCCGGAGCGGCCGTCTGTCACCCCAACCGGGGCCGGGCGGTCAGCTGTTGACGAAGTCCTCGCGGGCGAGCAGCGCGGTGTCGCAGTTGTCGGAGAAGATCCCGTCGATGCCTGTCTCGAAGTACGCCTTGAAGGCTCCGAAGGCGTCGCCGTAGGCGGCCGGGTCGGTGCCCTTCTTGAAGTTCGTGGGCAGGAAGGTGTTCTCGTTGCGCATCGTGTACGGGTGCAGGATCAGGCCCTCCTTGTGCGCGTCCTTCACCAGCGTGGACGGGGTGCCGAGGCTGCCGTCCGGCTTCTTCGGGATGACCAGGTCGAGCGTGGGGCCGAGGCCCTGCGCGAACGACGCCATCCACTTCAGGCCCTCGGGCTTGATGAGGTCGGCGACGGTGCGCGGATCGCCCGCCTCGACGAAGTCCCAGGGGCGGGAGCCCGCACTGGACAGGAGCACCACGAGCGGCGCGTCGACCAGCTTGTTCAGGCGCTGGATGCTGCTGGGCTCGAAGGACTGCAGGAAGTTGGGCGAGTTCTTCTTGTGCCGCCCGTACTTGCGGAGCAGCTTGGCGAGCGGCTCCTCCAGGCCGAGGCCCAGCTTGCGGAAGTACGTGGGGTGCTTGGTCTCGATGTGCAGCCAGACCCGCTTGCCGCGCTCACGGCCCTGCTTGTCCGCCCACCGGAAGACCTCTTCCAGGGTGGGCACGTCCCAGCGGCCGTCGTAGAGCGTGTTGCGCTGGCGGGTGCCGGGGATGCGCTCCTTGGCGCGCAGCGTCTTCAGCTCGGCGAGCGTGAAGTCCTCGGTGAACCAGCCGGTGAGCTTGGCGCCGTCCACGGACTTGGTGGTCTTGCGGGACGCGAACTCGGGGTGCGCGGCGACGTCCGTCGTCGCGGTGATGTCGTTCTCGTGACGGCATACGAGATGGCCGTCCTTGGTGGGCACGATGTCCTGCTCGATGACGTGCGCGCCCATGTCGAGGGCGAGCTGGTAGGCGCCGAGCGTGTGCTCGGGCCGGTACCCGCTGGTGCCGCGGTGCGCCACGACCGTGGGCACCGGCAGATCCTTGTAGCCGCCGTGCCCGCGCCCGGCGTCGGCTCTCGCCACGCCGGGCAGCCCCACGACGGCTGTGCCCGCCCCGAGGACCGCCGCTCCCAGTACCGTGCGCCGCCCCGGCCGCCGCTCCCCCGGCTCCCCCGACTTCGAATGCCTCGACTGCTGCGTAGCCATTGAGCGCTCCTCCCGATGTGCTGCTTTGCACCTGACAAAGCGGCACGATCGTAGGTGGCCGCGCGTGACAGATGGGAGACCCTGGACCGAACGGAAGGGTGACGCCGGATGGCGACTGGTGTGCGGGGCGGGGTCCGTTCGGTGGGCTCGGGTCCGGTGCGGACGGCCGCGAACTCCGTGGCAGCGCGTGACCGCGGTGCGTGACAAGGACCACTAGGACGCGCCACATGCTCCCCGCAGGGATAACGTCGTCACAGGGAGGGCGATCCGAGGGCAACACCACGCAAACTCAGGTCAACTCTGCGTATCGACTGCGTGAACCCGATGTGCGGTGAACGGGGACCCGCGAGTATCGTCCTCACCTGCACATACTCGTCGTCGACCCGTTGACACCGGAGGGCCCGTTGTCCCGTCTCGCGCTCATCAAGGCTGTGCTCGGACCGATCTTGCGTCTGATGTTCCGCCCACGGGTGGAAGGCGCAGAGAACATTCCGGGCACCGGTCCGGTCATCATGGCCGGAAACCACCTCACGTTCATCGACTCGATGATCATGCCCCTCGTCTGCCCGCGTCCGGTGTTCTTCATCGGCAAGGACGAGTACGTCACGGGCAAGGGACTCAAGGGCCGCCTGATGGCCTGGTTCTTCACCGGCTCCGGAATGATCCCCGTGGACCGCGACGGCGGCCACGGCGGTGTCGCCGCGCTGATGACCGGGCGGCGCGTCCTGGAGGAGGGCAAGCTCTTCGGCATCTACCCCGAAGGCACCCGCTCCCCCGACGGCCGCCTCTACCGCGGCCGTACGGGCATCGCCCGCCTGACCCTCATGACCGGCGCGCCCGTGGTCCCCTTCGCGATGATCGGCACGGACAAGCTCCAGCCCGGCGGCAAGGGCCTGCCGCGCCCCGGCCGCGTGACGGTCCGCTTCGGTGAGCCGATGGAGTTCTCGCGGTACGAGGGCATGGACCGCGACCGCTATGTCCTGCGGGCGGTGACGGACTCCGTGATGACGGAGGTCATGCAGCTGTCCGGCCAGGAGTACGTGGACATGTACGCCACCAAGGCGAAGGCGGCGTAGCCCCGGGCTCGGTCTTTGGCGGTGCGCCCGCCCCGGCGCTGGGGGGTCCCCCCGGCGCCGGGGCGGGCGTTTCGTTTCCCCGTCGTTCATCGCCTGCGGGCCGCCTGTGGCTGAGCGCGCAGTTCCCGCGTCCCTACGGGGCGCGTCCGTGGCTGGTCGCGCCCACGCGGCGGAGCCGCACGATGTGACAGCCCCGCGTCCCTACGGTGCGCTGTCCTCCAGCTTTGAGCCCTTCAGGAGGAACCACGCCACCGCGGCGGTGGCGAGCAAGACCGCCGCGCCCACGCCCGCCGCGAGGCGAAGCCCGTCGACGAAGGCGTCCTGGGCCGAGTGCAGCAGGGCCTGGGACTCGTGGGCCGGCATGCCCGCCACCGATTCCACCGCGCCGCCCAGCGATTCGTGTGCGGCCGACGCCACCTCGGGCGGCGTGCCCGCCGGAGCGGTGAAGTCCCGGTAGACGCCCGTCACGATGGAGCCCAGCAGGGCGATACCGAGGGCCGCGCCCAGTTCGTACGCGGTCTCCGAGACCGCTGACGCCGCTCCCGCCTGTTCCTTGGGCACGCTGGAGAGGATGACGTCGGCGGTCACCGTGAACGAGAACCCCGCGCCGATGCCGACGACGAGCAGCGAGGCACCGAGCAGCGGGTACCCGGTGGTCTGGCTCAGCGTGGTCAGCGACGCGAGGGCCAGGCCCACCGCGGCGAGACCGCCGGCGACCACCACACGGACGGAGAACCGCCGCGCGACCATGCCCGCGATCAGACCGGCCGCCACCGCACCCACCGCGGCGGGCAGTTCGGCGAGGCCCGCCTCGAACGGCCGCCGTCCCTGGACCAGCTGCAAGAACTGGGAGAGGAAGAAGACCAGGCCGGAGAGCCCGAGGACCGTGAGGAGGTCGGCGAGGACCGCCCCCGAGAATCCCCGGTTGCGGAACAGACGCATGTCCAGGAGCGGTGCCGTGAGCGTGAGTTGGCGCCGTACGAACCAGGTGAGCGCCGCCACGCCGAGCACGGCCGCCACGCCGATGTCCCAGCGGATGCCGTGCGCCGCCGCCTCCTTGATGGCGTACACGACGGCGATCATGCCGATGAGCGAGAGCACGACGCTGATCAGGTCCCACGGACCCGGCGCCGGATTCTTCGACTCGGGCAGGAACTTGATCCCGACGAGGACCAGGACCGCCATCACCGGCAGGTTGATCAGGAAGACCGAGCCCCACCAGAAGTGCTCGAGCAGGAAGCCGCCGACGACCGGGCCCACTGCGGCACCCGCCGACGCCATCGCGCCCCAGATGCCGACCGCGAGGCTGCGCTCGCGCGGGTCGTGGAAGATGTTCCGGATCAGCGCGAGCGTGGACGGCATCAGCGTCGCACCCGCGACACCGAGCAACGCACGGGCCAGCATGAGGAGTTCGGGCGTGGTCGCATAGGCGTTGAGGACCGAGACACCGCCGAAGGCGACGGCGCCGATCAGCAGGAGCTTCTTGCGGCCGATGCGGTCGCCGAGGCTGCCCATGGAGACGAGCAGACCGGCGATGACGAACGAGTACACGTCGCCGATCCACAGCAACTGCGTGCCGGTCGGCTTGAGGTCCTCGCTGATGTAGGGAGTGGCCAGGCCGAGCACCGTCGCGTCCACGGCGACGAGCAGTACGGCCAGGACCAGCACGGCGAGCGCGAGCCAGCGGCCGGGGCTGCGCTCGACCTCCGCCGACGCCGTCCGCTGTTCGATGCTGGTCATGGTTCCACTCTCCGTTGTGCTCCGCCGATCAGCAGCTCGGCGATCATGTGTGTGAAGTCCTTGGCGGCCACGCGGCCGTCCAGTACGGCCCAGGCGCCCGCGCCGATGAGTCCGTACAGCGCCTCTGTGAGCCAGACGGGGCTCAGGTCGATGCGGAACTCGCCGCTCTCCTGGCCGCGCCGGAAGAGCGCGCCGATGTTGTCGTCGAGCCGGGACCAGCCCTCGTGCTGGGCGTCGTCCTCGAAGAGCTGGTTCTCGGTGACGAGGAACGCGAGCAGACCCGCAGCCGGCTGGATCTCCTTCACCAGGCGGCGCAGCGCCTCTTCGGCGCTGTCGTCGCCGAGCCTGGCCGCGTCGAGCGCGCCCTCGCACTCCTGGATGCCGAGCTCTTCCAGGGCGCGCACGAGGGCGTCGCGCCCGGCGAAGTGGCGGTGCAGGGTGGCCCGGCTGATCCCCGCCGCGCGCGCCACCTCGTCCATCGTGGCGGAGCCTTTGCGGGTGAGGAGGGCAGCGGCGCTGCGGAGCACCTGGTCGCGATCGACTGACATGAGACAACCATAATCCATGTGAGACATAATTGTCTCACCAGATACGCACACCTCTCACGGGCGGCTGCCCCGGGGGGGGGCGCTCAGTGCCAGGGCAGCTGCCCGCGCCGGTCCCAGTACGCGGCGGGCTCCTCCGCGAGACCCGCGAGCCGCTCCAGCTGCTCCGTGTCGAGGTCGACGGCCGCCGCGTGCAAGTTCGAGACGAGCTGGACCGAGGTGGCCGCGCCGGAGAGCACGACACCCGCCCACGGCTGGCGCAGGACCAGGGCCAGGGCCACCGCGTCGCAGCCGAGCTCGGTCGCTCCGGCGATCTCGCGCAGGGCCGCGGGGGCGTGCGGGTCGGCGAGGCGGCCGTTGGCCATGGCCTCCTTGACCAGGACGGTGAGCCCCGCGTCATGGGCCTCGGCGAGCGCGGGGCCCGCCGAGGTCTCCAGGGCGTTGTACGTGGCCTGGACCGTACGGAAGAGCGGCTCGCCGTCGACGGTCACCTCGAGGGCGGCGCGGATGGCCGCAGCCTGCTCCGGGCCGCTGACGGAGAGCCCGACCGTCACGCCATCGGCCGCCAACTCGGCGAGTCTGACGTGCAGTTCCTTGTCGGTGAGTGCGGGGCTCTCCGGCGTGACGGAGTGGATCTGGTAGAGGTCGAGCCGCTCGCCGAGCAGTTGGGCGCTCTCCTCGCGCTGACGGACGTACGCGGCGACGCTGTGGTCCTTGACCTCGTGCGGGCCCGCGGCGCCCGCGTTCCAGGCGGCCGTGTACGTGTAGCCCCACTTGCTGCCGATCACGACGTCGCGGATGTCGGGCCTTGCGTGCAGCCAGTCGGCGAGGAACTCCTCGGAGCGGCCGTACGAGCGCGCCACGTCGATGTACCGGACGCCGAGCGCGTAGGCGGCGTCGAGGAGTTCGAGGGTGCGCTCGCGCAGGGCCTCGACGCTGCGCGACGGCGGCAGATCGACGTCGCGGCCGAGCGTGATGTAGCCGGGCCTGCCGACGGCGGCGAGGCCGAACCCGATGTGGGCGGTGGGGGTGGTTGCTGCGGCCAGGCGCGAGAAGGGCATCGCGGGCTCCGTTCGGTCGGCTCCTTGCGGAAGACGACCAACGTAACCCGCGACGCCCACGTCAACGCGGCACGCGCTGGCCCGGCGTCACTTACGCGCCGCGACGCCGTTCGGACGTCACCTGCGCGCCGCGGCCCACTCCTGCTGAACCGCCAGATCGGCCTTGACCTCGGTCAGCTGGGCGGCGACGGCCGAGGGAGCCGTGCCGCCGCGGCCGTTGCGGGACGCCAGGGCGCCCGGGACGTTCAGGACGGTGCGGACCTCGGGAGTGAGGTGCTCGGAGATCTTGGCGAACTGCTCGTCCGTGAGCTGTTCGAGCTCGATGCCGTGTGCCTCGCACTCCTTGACGCACTCACCCGCGACCTCGTGCGCGACACGGAACGGCACACCCTGCTTGACCAGCCACTCGGCGATGTCCGTGGCGAGCGAGAAGCCGGCCGGGGCCAGCTCCTCCATGCGCTCGCGGTGCACGGTGAGGGTCGCCACCATGCCGGTGAATGCGGGGAGCAGGACCTCCAGCTGGGCGCAGGAGTCGAAGACCGGCTCCTTGTCCTCCTGGAGGTCGCGGTTGTACGCGAGCGGCAGCGCCTTGAGCGTCGCCATCAGGCCCGTCAGGTTGCCGATGAGGCGGCCCGACTTGCCGCGCGCCAGTTCGGCGATGTCCGGGTTCTTCTTCTGCGGCATGATCGACGAGCCGGTCGAGAAGGCGTCGTGGAGCGTGACGAAGGAGAACTCCTTCGTGTTCCAGAGGATGATCTCCTCGGCGATCCGGGAGAGGTTCACACCGATCATCGCGGTGATGAAGGCGAACTCCGCCGCGAAGTCACGGGCGGCCGTCCCGTCGATGGAGTTGGCCGCCGAGCCGTGCTCGAAGCCGAGGTCCGCGGCGACGGCCTCGGGGTCGAGCCCGAGGGAGGATCCCGCGAGCGCGCCCGAGCCGTACGGCGAGACGGCCGTCCGCTCGTCCCACTGCCGCAGGCGCTCCGCGTCGCGGGCGAGGGGCTGGACGTGCGCGAGGACGTGGTGCGCGAAGAGCACGGGCTGGGCGTGCTGGAGGTGTGTGCGCCCCGGCATGGCGACGTCCGGGTGCGCCTCGGCGAGGCCGACCAGCGCGCCCTGGAGGTCGGCGATCAGGCCGCCGATGATCCGGGCGTGGTCCCGCAGGTACATCCGGAAGAGCGTCGCCACCTGGTCGTTGCGCGAACGGCCCGCGCGCAACTTGCCGCCGAGGTCCGGGCCGAGGCGCTCCAGCAGACCCCGCTCCAGGGCGGTGTGCACGTCCTCGTCGGCGATGGTGCCCACGAAGGAGCCGTCGGCCACGTCGGCCTCGAGCTGGTCGAGGCCGGCCAGCATGCGGGTCAGCTCGTCCTCGGTGAGCAGCCCGGCCTTGTGGAGCACGCGCGCGTGGGCGCGGGATCCGGCGATGTCGTACGGCGCCAGGCACCAGTCGAAGTGGACCGATGCCGACAGCTTGGCCAGGGCTTCTGCCGGACCGTCCGCGAACCGACCGCCCCAGAGCCGGACGTCTCCGCCGTTGTTGCTGCTCACTTCACGTGCTCCTCACCCTGCATTCGCCGTTATGCATGAGTATGCAGCGCTCCGTATGTTTCGTCAATCCAGGCGCGGCCGGGACGCCGCGCGCCACCGGAAGTCGTTAGACAGGCGAATGACCTCTGGTGAATAATCCTTGGACATGGGAAAGACTTACGAACGCATAGACGGCAGACTCCGGACGTTCATCGAGGCCCAGCCTCTCTTCTTCACCGCGACCGCGCCCCTCGCCGACGACGGCACGATCAATCTCTCACCCAAGGGCCTCACCGGCTCCTTCGCCGTCATCGACGAACACACCGTGGCATACCTCGACTTCGCGGGCAGCCACGCGGAGACGGTCGCGCACCTGCGTGAGAACGGCCGCATCACCCTGATGTGGACCGCCTTCCAGGGTCCGCCGAACATCGTCCGGTTGCATGGCCGCGGCGAACCCGTCTTCCGCGACGACCCCCGCTGGGCCGAGCTGCTCGGACACTTCCCGAACATCGACCCGACCCCGCACGGCCTGCGCGCGATCATCGTCGTCACGGCCGAACTCCTCCGTGACAGCTGCGGCTACGCGGTTCCCTTCATGTCGTACGAGGAGGACCGCGACCTGCACGGCAAGCGCTTCGCGCGCGAGGACGACGCCTCGCTGAGCGAGTACTTCACCAAGAGGCAGATCGCGGAGAGCATCGACGGCCTGCCCGGAGTGCCGCTGCCGCTGCCGCCCACTACCGTCTGAGCCATGCGCCCCCGTGCCGTCGCCCTCGCGTCCGCAGCCGTTCTCGTCCTCGCCGCGACCGGCACCCTCGGCGCCGCGCCCGGCGTGAACCGCCCGCTGCCGGACCGCATGGCGGACACGGGTGGCGGCAGCCAGCTCATCACCGCCGAGGCCGCGCGCACCAGCTCCACCAGCGGCACCGTCACCTGGTGGGATCGGCGCGGCGGGCGGTGGGTGAAGTCCGGGTCCGCGGCGGCGCGGTTCGGTGCGAAGGGCCTGACGGAGGGCGGCTCGCGCAAGCAGGGGACGAACACGACGCCCACGGGCCTCTTCCGTCTCCCGTACGCCTTCGGCATCAAGGCCGCACCGTCCGGCACGGGCTATCCGTACCGCCACGTCACGAAGAACTCCTGGTGGTGCCAGGACAACGACTCCCGCTCCTACAACCGCTGGACCCAGCCACGCCCCGCCGACTGCCGCGCCGCCGAGTCCGAGCACCTCATCACGTACGACACCCAGTACGCGCACGCCCTGGTGATCGGCTTCAACTACGACCGCCCGGTGCGCGGGCGTGGCGCCGGGATCTTCCTGCACGTCAACGGGCGCGGGGCGACGGCGGGTTGCGTGTCGGTGCCGGGCGGGGCGATGCGGCGGATCCTGCGGTGGGCCGAGCCGGACCGGAGGCCGCACATGGCGATCGGGACGGCGTCGGGGGCCACCGCCCTCACACGCTACTGAGCGGCCCGCAGGCTTCGTGTAGCGACCACATATCGAGACGGGTTTGCGTGCGCGCCGCGCGGCGGCGTTGCATCGCCGGGTGCAAACCGAACAGACGATCCCCAGCTCCCCGGAGAACGGCCCCACGAAGAGCGGCGACAGGGCGGCCCGCCTCGCCGTCACGGTCTTCCCCGTCCTCGTGCTCGCCGCGGGCGCGCTCGGCCTCCTGGCGCCGGACGCCTTCAAGGACTGGGGCACGAACGTCCCGTACCTCCTGGGTCTGGTGATGTTCTGCATGGGGCTCACCATGACCCCGCTCGACTTCCAGGGCGTCGTCAAGCGACCCTGGGCCGTCGCGCTCGGCCTGGTCGCGCACTACGTGATCATGCCGGGGCTCGGCTGGCTGATCGCCCACGCGCTCGGGCTCTCGCCGCAGCTCGCGGCCGGTGTCATCCTCGTCGGCTGCGCGCCCAGCGGGACCGCGTCCAACGTGGTGACCTACCTGGCGCGCGGCGACGTGGCCCTGTCCGTGTCGGTGGCCACCGTCTCGACCGTGCTCGCGCCGCTCATCACGCCGCCGCTGACGCTGCTCCTGGCGGGCGAGTACCTGCCGGTGGACGCGGGCTCGATGGTCACGGACATCCTCAAGACCGTGCTGCTCCCGGTCATCGCCGGTCTCGTCGTACGCCTCCTCTTCGGCCGCTACATCGGGCGGGTGCTCAGCGCGCTGCCGTGGCTGTCCGCCGTGACCATCGCCGTCATCGTGGCGATCGTGGTCGCGGGCAGCGCGGCGGCCATCAAGTCGGCGGCCCTGCCGGTGTTCGTCGCCGTCGTCCTGCACAACGGCCTGGGCCTCGCGCTCGGCTACGGCGCGGGCAAGCTGGCCCGCCTGGGGCCGCCCGCCTCGCGTGCCATGGCCTTCGAGGTCGGCATGCAGAACTCGGGCCTCGCGGCGTCACTCGCCACGGCCCACTTCAGCCCGCTGGCCGCACTGCCCGCCGCCGTGTTCTCCGTGTGGCACAACGTCTCGGGGGCCTTGGTCGCCGCCTGGATGTCACACCGGGCGCGACGCACCGAGGAGCAGGGCGAGCCCGCGCGGCAGGCCTGACGGGTACGTCCGGCAGGCCTGCTGGACGGCAGGACTCCTGCACGGCCGGCCTCCTGGACGGCAGCAGGTCTCCTGTACGGAAGGCCTGCTGGACGCGCCCCCGTAAAGAATCTTCCGGCGGCCATAGACGGGACGGATCAGCTCCGTTTACCTTTTAGACATGCCTGGACAGGTTCACAAACATTATCGCGTCGCGCACGTACTCGCCGACGAGATCCGCGCCGGTGTACACGCCGACGGCAGCCGCCTCCCCGGCGAGCACGCCCTGCGGGAGCGGTTCGGGGTCAGTCGCACCACCGTGCGGCAGGCGCTCAGCGCGCTCGGCGAGCAGGGACTCATCGAGACGCACGCCGGGATCGGTTCGATCGTCACGTTCGACGGGACCCCGCTCGACCAGCAGCTCGGCTGGACCCGGGCGCTCGCCGACCAGGGCACCGAGCTCTCCACGGAGACCCTCCGCTTCGAACGCACCGCCGACCCGGCGCTCGCTGCCGAACTCGGCCTCGCGGACGCCCACTTCATCGCCCTCGACCGCGTCAGGCGACTGCCCGACGGTGCGGGCGTCTCCCTGGAGCGCAGCCGCGTCCCGGCCGTGCCCGCCCTGGCCGATCTGCCCGAGCGCGGCCTCGAAGGCGGATCCCTGAACCGGACCCTGCTCGCCGCGGGCCACATCGCCGCGTCGAGCGACGCCCACATCGCGGTGTCCGGCCTCGGCGACGAGGACGCGGGGCTTCTGCACCGCTCCCCCGGTGAACCCTTCATCCGGCTCGCCCAGGTCTTCCGCGACGCCGAAGGGGAGGTCGTGGAACAGGTGACGAGCCTGCTCGACCCTTCCCGGTTCCAACTGCACGTACGTACCGGCCGAGGAGCCCACTCGTGACCACCGCACCCCCCGGCTTTCTCGACCGCGCGCTCGGCGCCTTCTACGGACTCGCGCTCGGCGACGCCCTGGGCATGCCGACCCAGGTGATGTCCCGCGAGGACGTCGTACGCGTCTACGGCACCCTCACCGGATTCGAACCCGCCAGGGACGACAACCCCGTGAGCGCGGGCATGCCCGCCGGAGCCGTCACCGACGACACCGACCAGGCGGTCATTGTCGGGCGGCTGCTCGTCGAGGGCGGCGGGCACGTCGACCCGCTGCGGTTCGCCGACGAACTCCTGTCCTGGGAGCGGGAGATGAAGGCCAAGGGCTCCTTCGACCTGCTCGGCCCCTCCACCAAGGCCGCCCTGGACGCCGTCGCGGGCGGCACCGACCCCAAGGAGGCGGGCAGGTACGGCACCACCAACGGCGCCGCGATGCGCGTCACCCCGGTCGGCATCGCCTTCGCCGCGGAACCGCTGCCGGAATTCCTCGACCGGGTCGTGGAGTCCTGCCAGGTCACCCACGACACGAACATCGGCATCGCGGGCGCCGCGGCCGTCGCCGCCGCGGTCAGCACGGGCATCGCGGGCGGCACGCTCGACGAGGCCTTCGACGCCGCGATCACCGCGGCCGACGCCGGTGCCCGCCGCGGCAACTGGATCGCCGGAGCCGACATCTCCGCCCGCATCGCCTGGGCCCGCGAGCTGGTCGACGGTCTGGACGAGGCCGCCGCCCTGGACCGCATCGTCGCGCTCATCGGCACCAGCGTCGCCAGTCAGGAGTCGGTGCCCGCCGCCTTCGCGGTGCTCGCCCTGACCGGCGGCGATCCCTGGCGCAGCACGCTCCTCGCCGCGAACCTCGGCGGCGACAGCGACACCATCGGCGCGATCGCGGGCGCGGTCGCCGGATCGGTGCGCGGCCTCTCTGGTCTGCCCGCCGACGCCGTACGCACCCTGCGCACGGTCAACAGCCTCGAACTGGAGCCGCTGACGGCCCAGTTGCTCACCCACCGCTGAGACCACCGAGCTCTCTCCCCACTCCCCCGTCCCCGCCCCACGTATCGCGCAAGGAGGTTCCGTCATGGCCGCTTCGACGAAGAACGATCAGGTCGGCACCGTAGAGACCCGAGGGATCGAGCCGGTCCCCGACAGTGAGCGTCACGGCCACGCGGGCCAGATGTTCTGGACCTGGTTCGCCGCGAACATCTCGATCCTCGGGCTGCCGCTCGGCGCGACGCTCGTCGCCTTCCGCGGACTGAGCATCTGGCAGGCCGCGCTGGTCGCGATCGTCGGCTCGTTCGGCTCCTTCGCCCTCGTGGGGGCGTTGAGCCTGGCCGGCAAGAAGGGCGGGGCGCCCGCGCTCACGCTCTCCCGCGCGGTGTTCGGGCAGCGCGGCAACGCGGGCCCGACGCTGGTCACCTGGGTGAGCCGGGTCGGCTGGGAGACGATCACGACGACGACGGCGGCGTACGCGCTGCTCGCCCTGCTCGGCGTGGCCTTCGACGTCCGCCAGAACTCCTTCCTGACGGTGCTGTGCCTGCTGGTCTTCATCGCCTGCACGCTGCTGATCAGCGGCCTCGGACACGCCACGATCATGTGGATCAACAAGTGGGCGACGGTCCTCTTCGGCGTCCTGAACCTGATCGTGATGGGCTTCCTGGTCGCGACGGTCGACTGGTCGAAGGTGCTCGATGCCCCGGCTGGACCGACCAGCGGCGTCATCGCGGGCATCGGCTTCATCGCCGCGGGCACGGGCATCGGCTGGGCCAACGCCGGCGCGGACTACGCCCGTTACCTCCCTCGTACGATCCCGGGGCGCCGCCTGGTCACCGCGTCCGCGTTCGGCGCGGGCATCCCGCTGGTGCTGCTCATCTCGCTCGGCTCACTGCTCACGGCGGGCGACCCGTCCCTGGCGACCTCGTCCGACCCGGTGTCCGCGATCAACGCGATGCTGCCGTCCTGGATGGCGGTCCCGTATCTGATCGCCGCCTTCGGCGGCCTGCTGATGTCGAACCACCTGTCGACGTACTCCGCGGGCCTCACCATGATCACGCTGGGTCTGCGGGTGCCGCGGGCCTGGGCCGTGGTCATCGACATCGTGCTGATGTTCCTCGGCGGCATCTACTTCATGCTGATCGCCGACGACTTCTACGGACCGTTCTCCACCTTCCTGACGCTGCTCGCCGTGCCGATCTCCGCCTGGATCGGGGTGATCGCGGTCGACATGCTGCGGGGCCGCGACTACGACCCCGATGGCCTGATGGACACCTCGCGCACCAGCCGCTACTGGTACACCGGCGGATTCCGGCTGCCCGCCGTGCTCGCCTGGGTGGCGGCGATCGTGTCGGGGCTGCTGTTCACGACCGCCGGTACGGGCGCGGACGACGTGTGGTTCTCCGGGCCGCTGGCCGAAACCTGGCCGGGCGTGAACGGCCTGGGCTGGGCGGTCTCGATAGGGGTGGGCGCGGCGGTGTACGCCGCGTTCGGCGGGCGCGGCCGCCCCGCGACAACTCCTGTCCCGTCCCCCGCACTTGAGGAGCCCGTCCGATGAGCACGCCCACTCCTGCTCCTCGCCTCGTCCTGGCGGGGAACGTCATCGCCGACCTCGTCATCGAGGTCCCCGCGCTGCCCGAACGGGGCGGCGACGTGATCGGCTCCCGTACGGAGCTGTACGCGGGCGGCGGCTTCAACGCGCTGACGGCAGCGCGGCGCCTGGGGGCCGATGCGGTGTACGCGGGGCTGCACGGGACCGGGCCGTACGGGGATCTCGTGCGCCGCGCCCTCGCCGAGGAGGGCATCGGGACGCTGCTCCCGGTGCGTACGGACGGGGACACGGGGTTCTGCGTGGCGCTGGTCGACGGTGGGGGCGAGCGGACGTTCGTGACCAGTTTCGGGGTGGACGCGCGGATGACTGCGGCGGAGACGGCTGCCGTCGCGGACGCGCTGCGGCCGGGCGACACGGTGCAGTTGTCCGGGTACAGCCTCGTGATGGAGGTCAACGGGCCGTTGTTGTCCGCGTTCGCGGCGGGGATGCCGGGTGATGTGCGGGTCTGCTTCGATCCGGCGCCACTGGTCGCCGACATCCCCTCGGCCGTGCTCGAGCCTGTCCTCGCGCGGACTGATTGGCTGAGCTGCAATGCGCGGGAGGCCCGCCTGATGACGGGCCTCTCCCATCCGGAGGAGGCCGCTGCCGCCCTGCGCGGGCGGCTCGCGCCGGGGGCGGGGGTGCTCGTGCGGGCCGACAAGGACGGGTGCTGGTTGGCTGCGCCTGGCTCGGGGGGCGGCGTGGTGCATGTGCCCGGGTTCCCGGTGGACGCGGTGGACAGCAATGGGGCGGGCGATGCCCATGTCGGCGCGTTCCTCGCCCTGTTGGGGCGGGGGCTTGATCCACTGACGGCTGCGCGCGGCGCGAACGCGGCGGCGGCTTGTGCGGTGACCCGGCGGGGGCCTGCTACGGCGCCGGGGGTTGCGGAGCTGGTGGCGTTTCTTGGGGATGATCCGCTGGGTGCGGTGCTGGGGTAGGGGCGGTCCCCGCGGGGCTTTCCCCGATCCCACCCCTTCCCGAAAGCAAGGGGCTCCGCCCTCTGGCCCCCCTCACACGATGTCCTCAATCGCCGGACGGGCTGGAAATTCCAGCCCGTCCGGCGATTGAGGACGAACTCGGCGGAACCGGTGATGACGGCCACCAAGGCCCGGGGGCCGGCTAATGCTCATTCGAAGCCAGGCGCAGCAGGTGATCCGCCAGTGCCTGACCCCCCGTAGCCTCCCTGCTGATCAGCATCAAGGTGTCGTCCCCCGCGATCGTCCCCAAGATGTCATGCAGCTCCGCCTGGTCGATCGCCGAGGCCAGGAACTGGGCCGCCCCCGGCGGCGTCCGCAGGACGACGAGGTTGGCCGAGGCCTCGGCGGAGATCAGGAGCTCCGCCGAGAGGCGGCGCATCCGCTCCTCCTTGGCGGACTCCCCCAGCGGCGCACGCGGCGTGCGGAAGCCGCCCTCGCTCGGCACCGCGTAGATGAGGTCGCCCTCGGCGTTGCGGATCTTCACGGCGTTCAGCTCGTCCAGGTCCCGCGAGAGCGTCGCCTGCGTGACCGTGAGGCCGTCGTCGGCGAGCAGCTTCGCCAGCTGGCTCTGGGAGCGCACGGGCTGCCGGTTGAGGATGTCCACGATCCGGCGGTGGCGTGCGGTGCGGGTCTGCGGCACCGCGGGCCCGGCGTGATCCGGGTGTTCCATGTGCTCGTTGCCTTGCGCCTGGCTCATCGTCGTCTCATTCTCCGGATCGTCCGTCCCCGCCCGCCGCGGTGGCCTGGTCAAGCACGCCGGGCAGGGCCCGGAGGAACGCGTCCACCTCGTCGTCGCGCACGTTCAGCGGCGGCATCAGCCGTACGACATCGGGGGCGGGCGCGTTCACCAGGAAGCCGGCGTCCTGAGCCGCCTGCTGCGCCTGGGGCGCGAGCGGCTCGGTGAGCACGATACCCAGCAGCAGGCCGGCACCCCGGACATGGGCCACGAGCGGGTGTCCCAGTGACTCGATTCCGTCGCGCAGCTTCTCGCTCGCCCGCTTCACGTTCTCCAGGAGTCCGTCGGCCTCGATCGTGTCGAGTACCGCCAGTCCCGCGGCGCATGCCACGGGGTTCCCGCCGAACGTCGTTCCGTGCTGACCGGGCTTGAGGAGCTCGGCCGCGGCGCCGAACGCGACCGTCGCGCCGAGCGGCAGACCGCCGCCCAGACCCTTCGCGAGCGTGACGACGTCGGGCTGCACGCCCTCGTGCGCGAGGTACTCGAACCAGTGGCCGGTACGGCCGATTCCGGTCTGCACCTCGTCGAGGACGAGGAGGGTTCCGGTGGCCGTCGTGATGTCGCGGGCCGCCTTGAGGTAGCCCGCGGGCGGCACGACGACGCCGTTCTCGCCCTGGATGGGCTCGATGATGACGAAGGCGGTCTCTTCCGTCACGGCCGCGCGCAGCGCCTCCACGTCTCCGTACGGGACGTGCGTGACGTCGCCGGGCAGCGGCCGGAACGGCTCCTGCTTGCCGGGCTGGCCGGTGAGCGCGAGCGCCCCCATGGTCCGGCCGTGGAAGCCGCCGTCGGTGGCGACCATGTGCGAACGCCCGGTCAGGCGGCCGATCTTGAAGGCGCCCTCGACGGCCTCGGCGCCGGAGTTGCAGAAGTACACCCGCCCCGCGCGCCCGAAGAGCTGCAGCAGCCGCTCGGCAAGGGCGACCGGCGGCTCGGCGATGAACAGGTTCGACACATGGCCGAGGGACGCGATCTGGGTGCTGACCGCTTCGACGACCGCCGGGTGGGCGTGGCCGAGCGCGTTGACCGCGATGCCGCCGACGAAGTCGACGTACTCCTTGCCGTCGGCATCCAGAAGCCTGCTGCCCGCGCCGCGGACGAGGGGCAGCCTGGGGGTGCCGTAGTTGTCCATCAGCGCGTCCTGCCAGCGCTGGGTCAGCTCCTCGTTGCCGGTCATGCCGCTTCCCCCTCGGTCTGGTCGTCGGGCGTGTCCGGCACGACCATCGTGCCGATGCCCTCGTCGGTGAAGATCTCGAGCAGGATCGAGTGCTGGACGCGCCCATCGATCACGCGGGCCGTCTCGACGCCGTTGCGCACGGCGTGCAGGCAGCCCTCCATCTTGGGGACCATGCCGCTGGCCAGCTCGGGCAGGAGCTTCTCCAGCTCCTTCGCGGTCAGGCGGCTGATCACCTCGTCGCTGTTGGGCCAGTCCTCGTAGAGGCCCTCGACGTCCGTGAGGACCATCAGGGTCTCGGCGTCCAGCGCAGCCGCAAGTGCCGCAGCCGCCGTATCAGCATTGACGTTGTAGACATGCCCCAAATCTCCGTCGTCCTGGGAGCGGGCGATCGAGGAGACGACCGGGATGCGGCCGTCCGCGAGCAGCGCCTCGATGGCGCCGGTGTCGATCTCGGTGATCTCACCGACCCGACCGATGTCGATCAACTCGCCCTCGATGCGGGGCTGGTGCTTGGTGGCGGTGATGGTGTGCGCGTCCTCGCCGGTGAGGCCGACGGCGAGCGGGCCGTGCTGGTTGAGCAGGCCGACGAGTTCGCGCTGGACCTGTCCGGCGAGCACCATCCGTACGACGTCCATGGCGTCCTCGGTGGTGACCCGCAGGCCCGCCTTGAACTCGCTGACGATGCCGTGCCGGTCCAGGGCCGCGCTGATCTGCGGGCCGCCGCCGTGCACGACGACGGGCTTGAGGCCCGCGTGGTGCAGGAAGACGACGTCCTGCGCGAAGGCGGCCTTCAGCTCCTCGTCGATCATGGCGTTGCCGCCGAACTTGATGACGACGGTCTTGCCGCGGTGCCGGGTCAGCCAGGGCAGCGCCTCGATGAGGATCTGCGCCTTGGGGAGCGCGGTGTGCTTCCGCGCGGTCGGGTTGCCGCTCTGGTCGCCGCTCATGACGAGTACGCGCTGTTCTCGTGGACGTAGTCGGCGGTGAGGTCGTTGGCCCAGATCACGACGGGCTCGGCGGTGCCTGCCGCCAGATCGGCGGTGATCTTGACCTCCCGGTAGCGCATGTCGACGAGGTCGCGGTCCTCGCCCACGGAGCCGTTCTTGCAGACCCAGACGCCGTTGATGGCGACGTTCAGCTGGTCGGGCTCGAAGGCGGCCTGCGTCGTGCCGATGGCGGAGAGCACCCGGCCCCAGTTGGGGTCCTCGCCGTGGATGGCGCACTTGAGGAGGTTGTTGCGGGCGATGGAGCGGCCGACCTCGACGGCGTCGTCCTCGGACGCGGCGTTCACGACCTCGATCCGGATGTCCTTGCTGGCGCCCTCGGCGTCGCCGATGAGCTGGCGGGCGAGGTCGTCGCAGACGGTGCGGACGGCCTCGGCGAAGTCGGCGTACTCCGGGGTGACATGAGAGGCGCCGGAGGCCAGGAGCAGCACCGTGTCGTTCGTCGACATGCAGCCGTCGGAGTCGACCCGGTCGAAGGTGACCTTCGTGGCGTCGCGCAGCGCCTTGTCCAGGACGTCCGCCTCCAGGTCGGCGTCCGTCGTGAGGACGACGAGCATCGTGGCGAGTCCGGGCGCGAGCATGCCCGCGCCCTTCGCCATGCCGCCGACCGTCCAGCCGTCCTGGGTCGCCACGGCCGTCTTGTGCACGCTGTCGGTGGTCTTGATCGCGATGGCGGCCTTCTCGCCGCCGTGCGCGGAGAGTTCACCGGCCGCGCTCTCGACTCCCGGCAGGAGCTTGTCCATGGGGAGCGTGACGCCGATGAGTCCCGTCGACGCGACGGCGACCTCGCCGGCGTTCAGGTCGAGCGTCTCGGCGACCTTCTCGGCGGTGGCGTGCGTGTCCTGGAAGCCCTGGGGGCCCGTACAGGCGTTGGCGCCACCGGAGTTGAGGACGACGGCCGACACGAGCCCGCCCTTGACGACCTGCTCCGACCAGAGGACGGGGGCGGCCTTGACGCGGTTGGAGGTGAAGACGCCCGCGGCGGCCAGGCGGGGCCCGGTGTTGACCACGAGGGCCAGGTCCGGGTTGCCGTTCTGCTTGATCCCGGCGGCGATGCCCGCCGCCGTGAATCCCTGCGCTGCCGTGACGCTCACGGTGCCACTCCGATCGTGGTGAGTCCGAGCTCCTCCGGGAGCCCGAGTGCGATGTTCATGCTCTGCAGGGCGCCGCCCGCGGTGCCCTTGGTGAGGTTGTCGATGGCGCTGATCACGACGACGCGCCCCGCCGCCTCGTCGTACGCGACCTGGATCTGTACGGCGTTCGAGCCGTACACGGCCGCGGTGCTCGGCCACTGCCCCTCGGGGAGCAGGTGCACGAAGGGCTCGTCCGCGTAGGCCTTCTCGTACGTGGCCCGCACGGTCTCGGCGGTGACGCCCTGCCGTGCCCTCGCGCTGCACGTGGCGAGGATGCCGCGGGGCATCGGGGCCAGGGTGGGCGTGAAGGAGACGGTGACGGGGGCGCCCGCGGCGGCGGAGAGGTTCTGGATCATCTCCGGGGTGTGCCGGTGCACGCCGCCGACGCCGTACGGCGACATGGAGCCCATGACCTCGGAGCCCAGCAGGTGCGGCTTGGCCGCCTTGCCCGCGCCCGAGGTCCCGGAAGCGGCGACGATCACCGCTTCGGCCTCGGCGAGCCCGGCGG
The DNA here is from genome assembly GCF_059026065.1 of Streptomyces sp. A18. Classification (NCBI taxonomy): domain Bacteria; kingdom Bacillati; phylum Actinomycetota; class Actinomycetes; order Kitasatosporales; family Streptomycetaceae; genus Streptomyces; species Streptomyces sp. A18. Next base: position 83,171 of record NZ_JBWLKL010000011.1, read on the forward strand.
CGTACGCGGGAACGAGCGCGAGGGAGACGGCGGTCGGATAGCAGCCGGGCACGGCGATGCGCTTGGACCCTGCCAACGCCGTGCGGGCGCCCGGCAGTTCGGGCAGGCCATAGGGCCAGGTCCCGGCGTGCTCGCTGCCGTAGAACTTCTCCCAGTCGGCCGCGTCCGTCAGCCGGAAGTCGGCGCCCATATCGACGACGAGGACGTCCGGGCCGAGTTGCTCGGCGACGGCGGCGGACTGGCCGTGCGGCAGCGCGAGGAAGACGACATCATGCCGTCGGCCCTGCCCGGCGAGGGCCTCGGCGGTGGTCGGCTCCAGGACGCGGTCGGCGAGCGGCATCAGGTGCGGCTGCAGCGCACCCAGGCGCTGGCCCGCGTTCGAGTTGCCGGTCAGGGCGCCGATCTCCACCTCGGGGTGGGCGAGCAGCAGGCGCAACAATTCACCGCCCGCGTACCCACTCGCTCCTGCCACTGCTGCGCGTACCGCCATGGAACCCTCCTCCTTGATGGCATGACTATACGCAGTAGCGCAGTTTTATGCAACGAGCCGATCACTCGTTCGGGGCTTCCAGCAGGTCCCCCACCAGGCGTCGGTGCGCTACTGGGAAGCGACCCGTACCGAAACGACCCGTACCGAAAGCGACCAGGACCGTGACCGAGGAGCAGTGATGGGCAAGAAGCGACGCGACGAAGAGCCGGACGGCGTCTCCATGGGGGACAGGTATGTCTCGGGCGAGGGCGCCCGCTGGATCGGGAAGACGGATTCGGCGCCGGAGCGGAAGCCGCCCGCCGACACCGAGGCGAGCGGCACCGACGTCGTCGAGGAACCCGAGACGTACGACGGCGGCAAGACGGCCGAGCGTCGCCGCGACGAAGGCTGAGTTCGCACCGGACCCACCTGGCGCGATGAGTTTCGGCGGGGGCGGGGGTCAGTACAAGCACGAGGGCCGGCCGGGTCCGGCCCACCCTCGCTCCGCCGACGACAGGAGAGAGTCATGCCCCGCATCACGCCCACCCTCTGGTTCGACACACAGGGCGAGGACGCCGCCACGTTCTACGTCTCGGTCTTCCCGAACTCGAAGATCACGGACGTCGCCCGCTACGGCGAGGCCGGTCCGCGGCCGGCCGGAACCGTGATGACCGTCGACTTCGAGCTCGACGGCCAGCAGTACCTGGCGCTCAACGGCGGCCCTGAGTTCACCTTCAACGAAGCCGTCTCGTTCACGATCGACTGCGCGGACCAGGAAGAGGTCGACTACTACTGGGCCAAGCTCTCCGAGGGCGGCGAAGAAGGCCCGTGCGGCTGGCTCAGGGACAGGTTCGGCCTCTCCTGGCAGGTTGTCCCCGCCGACCTGGGCAAGCTCATGTCCGACCCGGACGAAGGGCGCGCACAGCGCGCCATGACGGCCATGCTCGGCATGAAGAAGCTCGACGTGGCGGCCCTGCACGCGGCCGCCGACCAGAAGTGAGCGAAGCGGGCGCCGCACGGCCCGCGGAAACAGCTTGACTTGGAGTCGACTCCAACTCCTAGGGTCGAGGTCGTCCGCCTGAAGCAGGGCACACGGCTCCACCTGGAGGTACCGGCATGACCAGCATTCCCACGCGCCGTCTCGGATCACTGACCGTCTCGGCGCAGGGGCTCGGCTGTATGGGGATGAGTCACGCGTACGGAGCTTCGGACGACGCGCAGTCGATCTCGACGCTCCACCGTGCCCTCGACCTCGGCGTCACCCTGCTCGACACGTCCGACTTCTACGGCGCGGGGCACAACGAAGAACTGATCGGCCGCGCGCTGGCCGGGCGGCGCGAGCAGGCCGTCGTCGCCACGAAGTTCGGCTTCGCCAACAAGTTGGGCGAGCCGACGGAGATCAGGGGCGACGCCGCCTACGTACGCCAGGCGTGCGACGACTCGCTGCGGCGGCTCGGCGTCGACCACATCGACCTCTACTACCTGCACCGCGTCGACCGGAACGTGCCGATCGAGGAGACCGTCGGCGCGATGGCCGAGCTCGTCGAGGCCGGGAAGGTGCGTCACCTCGGGCTCTCCGAGGCGAGCGCGCGCACGATCCGGCGGGCGCACGCGGTGCATCCGATCGCCGCGCTGCAGAGCGAGTGGTCGCTGTGGACGCGGGACCTGGAGGCGGAGATCGCGCCGGTCTGCCGGGAGCTCGGCATCGGCATCGTGCCGTTCTCGCCACTCGGGCGCGGCTTCCTGACCGGTCGCTACACCTCGGTCGCCGGGCTCCAGGAAGGCGACATGCGGCGCGGGCAGCCGCGGTTCGCCGACGGGAACCTGGAGCGGAACTTGCCCATCGTGACCGCCCTCGACGCGCTCGCCGCCGAGAAGGGCGTCACGGCGGGGCAGCTCGCGCTTGCCTGGGTGCAGCACCGCGGCGACGACGTGGTGCCGATCCCGGGCACGCGCCGGGAGAAGTACCTCACGGAGAACCTCGGCGCGCTCGACATCGAGCTGTCCGCCGACGAGATCGCGGCGATCGACACGGTGGCGCCCGCGGGCGCGGTCGCGGGGACGCGGTACGACGAGGGCAGTCTCACGTTCGTCGACAAGTAGACATCCTGGGCAGTGGGCGGCGGCCGGGGCGGAGGCCGGGGCCGCGTAATCTGCGGGGCATGCCCTTTCCGGACGAAGCAGCCGAAGCCCTGGTCGTGGTGGCATACCGACCGTCGTGGCCGACGGACTTCACGCGCCTGGCGTCCACGCTCCGGGCCGCCCTCGGGGACCTCGCGGCCGCCGTCGACCACGTCGGCTCGAGGTCCGTGCCGGGACTCGCGGCGAAGGACTGCGTGGACGCGCACGTGCGGGTGGACTCGCTCGACGAGAGCCGCCTCGCCCCCGCGCTCACCGCGATCGGCTTCCGCCTGCGGCCCGAGCCGTGGAACCACTCCGAGCTGTCGGCGGGCCACCACTGCCCCAAGCTGGTCTGCGCCCCGCCGCCCGGAGCCCGCCGCTGCAACGTCCACGTACGGGAGAACGGCGGCCCCAACGCCCGCTACGCCCTGCTGTTCCGCGACTACCTGCGCGCGAACGACACGGCACGCGACGCGTGGGGCACCTTTAAGCAACGGCCCGCCCGGAGCGTGCCCCAGCTGCCGGACTACGGCCAGATCAAGGCCCCGGCGACCGATGTGCTCATGGAGGGCGCCGAGCGGTGGGCGGCCGACACGGGGTGGGGTGCGCGATGAGCGAGGCGTCGCACGGCGTGCCGGACGTGCTCGCTTACCTCGCCGGGACCTGGCGGGTGGAGCGGACGGCGCGGGACGTGGCGGGCAGCACGGAGGGCCACTTCTCCGGCACGACGGTGTTCAGCTGGGCCGACGACGGCCTCCTGCACCACGAGTCCGGCACCTTCACCTGGCGCGGCACGCCCCGCCCCGCCGAACGCACGCTGCGCTTCCTGCCGGGCGACGACCCGGCCGTCGCGCACGTCACTTTCGCCGACGGCCGCCCCTTCCACGACCTGGACCTGCGCACCGGCCGGCACACCGCCGACCATCCGTGCGCGCTGGACCTCTACCGGGGCGAGTTCGAGGTGGACGACGAGCGGAGCTGGCGGACGCGCTGGCGCGTGGCCGGCCCCGCCAAGGACCTGATCCTCACGACGTCGTACACACGACTCGACCCCACAGGGCCGCGAACAGCTCCGTGACGTCGTCCGTCCCGGGAAAGCCGGGGTCGGTGGCGATCCGCACGGCCTCAGGCGCGAGCGCCGCGTTCGCCCGCACCGTCGCGTGCCCGGCTCCCTTCTGCCGCACGACGCTGCGCAGGCCTCGGGCACAGCGGGGCTCACAAGCCGCCGCTCGCCGCGGCCCCTTCGCCCGCGGCTTCGATGCGCAGATTCCAGCGGCCGCCGTGGCCGGTCAGGGTGACCGTCGACAGGGGGCGGACGTCGATGTTCCAGTACGTCGACGGGGGCGCCTTCAGGGCGTAGACCAGGGCGGCACGGACCACTGCGGGCTCGGCCACCGCGAGGATCCGTGCGCCGTCGTCGACGGGGCGTGTGTCGAGCCAGCGGCCGATCCGCGAGATGAACGCGAGGAGCGACTCGCCGCCGTGCGGTGCCGAGCGCGGATCACGCAACCACGCGTCGACGGCGGCCGGTTCGCTCGCCGTCACGTCGCCGAGGGTCAGACCGCGCCAGCGCCCCATGTCGCAGTCGCACAGGGCGGGTTGGGCCAGGGGCGCGAAGCCGAGGGCGTCACCGGTGGCGCGGCTACGCGGCGTGGGCGAGCAGTAGCGCAGCTCGGCCACGCCGAGCGGCAGCAGCGCGGGCGCGGCGAGCTGCACCTCGTGCCAGCCCGACTGGTCGAGCGGCCGGTCGTCGTCGAAGCGCTCGGCGAGCAGCGAGCCGCTGCGCGCGGCGGCGATGAGCGAGACGCGAACGTGCATGCGGTGATCGTGGAGTGCGCGGCTGCACAGGTCAAGGCTTCACCGTGAGTAGGCGCGCGCTCCACGCGCCCGAGGGGCCGCTCGGTGAACCGTCCGGGGACCACTCACTGCCGGCCCCACGCCATCCACTTCTCCGGCTCGTCGAGAGCGCTGAAGCCGACCTTCTCGTACACCCCGTGCGCATCGGCCGTAGCCAGCAGAATCCGCCGCAGACCGTACGGTTCCAGGTGGTCCCTGACCCCGGCCACGAGCGCGCTCCCGAAACCCTTGCCGCGCACCGCCCGATCCACGTACACGTCGCAGAGCCAGGCGAAGGTCGCGCGGTCGGTGATCACACGTGCGTACGCGACCTGCTCGCCGGAAGCCGCCGCGTAGACCCCGAAGTTGAGCGATCCGGCGATCGCCCGGTCCTGCTCCTCGCGCGGTCGCCCCATGGCCCAGTACGCGTCCGTGGAGAGCCATTGGTGGATCCGGGGCACGTCGAGGCGGGCGGCGTCGGTGGAGAGCTCGTATCCGGCGGGGAGTTCATGAAGTACGTCGGTCATGGCCGCAAGGCTTACAGGCGCCCCGAAGCACCGTCGAGTAGATTTCACCTGGTGGGACAGGCGGCCAGGGCCTCAGCCCGACGCCCCCCACACCTCGTCGCACGCCCGGCGCAGCCTGCGTACCCCCTCGCCGATCTCCCCCGGCCCCGCGACCGCCGCGAAGCTCAAGCGCAGGTACGCCGCCGTGGGTTCGGCCGCGAAGTACGCACGGCCGGGGGCCACCGCGACGCCCGCGCGCTGCGCGGCGCTCACCAGCTCCGCCTCGTTCGCGCCGTCGGGCAGGCGCAGCCACAGGAGGTAGCCGCCCGCGGGGATGTGCGGCAGGGCGAGTTCGGGCAGGTCAAGGCGTAGGGCCGCCACCATCGCGTCCCTGCGGTCCTTCAACTCGCCCGCGACCTGGTGGAGATGGCGCGGCCAGGCCGGGGACCCGACCAGTTCGAGCGCCGCCTCCTGGAGCGGTCGCGGCACGAAGAAGTGGTCGACGACCTGGATCGCGCGCAGCCGTTCGAGGACCGGCCCACGCGCGGCGAGGGCGCTCACCCGGAAGCTCGGCGACGTGGCCTTGGTGAGCGAGCAGACGTGCACGACGACCCCGTCGGGGTCGTCGGACTGCAACGGCCTGGGCAGCGGTCCCGCGTCCTCGTGGACGAGGCGGCGCACGAAGTCGTCCTCGATGACGAAGGCTCCGGCCTCGCGCGCGATGCGCAGCACCTCCGGGCGCCGCTCGGCGGAGAGCACCGCCCCCGTCGGGTTCTGGAACAGCGGCTGGCAGACGAAGACCCGCGCCCCCGTGGCCTTGAACGCCGCGGCGAGCAGCTGGGGGCGTACGCCGTCCACGTCCACCGGCACCGGGACCGGCCGCAGCCCCGCGGCACGGGCGATCGCCAGCATGCCGGGATACGTCGGCGACTCGACCAGGACGGGCGCGCCGGGCGGGGCGAGCGCCCGCAGCGCCGTGGTGAGCGCGCTCTGGCCGCCCGCGGTGATCAGCACCTCGGCGGCGGTGATCGCGCCGCCGATGCCCCGCGCGAACCACTCCCGCAGCTCGGGAAGCCCGTCGATCGGCGGCCTCCCCCACGCTCCCGGCCGCCGCCCGGCCCGCGCGAGGGCCGCCGCCATCGCGCGCTCGGGCTGCAGCGAGGGGTGCAGATAGCCGCCGTTGAACTCGATGACGCCGGGCGACGGTGCGGCGAGCGTGACCAGGACCCCGGAGGCGTCCACCGCACGCGGCACCAGCTCCGTGGCCGCGTCGGCGCTCAGCGACACCTCCTGCCACGAGGTGTCCCCCGCCGGCGCGGCGGCGGCCTGCGGCTCGGCGCGGAAGACACCGGCGCCGGGCCGCGAGACGACCAGGCCCTCGGCGGCCAGCTGCCCCAGGGCCCGCGACACGGTCACCGGGCTCACCCTGAACCGGTCGACCAGCGCCCGACTTGACGGCAGCTTTCCACCCGGTGAGTAGCGGTCCAACTCGCTCCGCAACTGTTTTGCCAACTCAGCGACACTGCTACCCTCATGCATGACAGCACAGGATAGCGCTACTCGCCCGAGTCGGATAGCAGTCACCACCGCCACGGGCACCCGGGAAGCCCCGGCCGAACCGGTCGGCGCCCCCCGACACAGCTCCCGCCGCAGCGGCACCGTCATGGCCGCGCTCGGCGTCACGGCCTTCTCTCTCACCTTCCCCTCCACCGCCTGGGGCCTCGAAGGCTTCGGCCCCTGGTCGTTCGTGGCCCTGCGCTGTGCTCTGAGCGCGGTCATCGCGGGCGGCGCGCTGCTCGCCCTGCGCATCCCGCTGCCCGCCCGCCGCCACTGGGCCGGGCTCGCGGTCGTCGCCGCCGGAGTCGTCATCGGCTTCCCGCTGCTCACCACGCTCGCCCTGCAGACGTCCACCACCGCCCACGCGGCCGTGGTCGTCGGCCTGCTCCCGCTGACGACCGCCGTGTTCTCGGCGTTGCGCACCGGAGCGCGACCCTCGCGGACGTTCTGGGCGGCGGCCCTCGCGGGCGCCGCAGCGGTGATCGCGTTCACCGTGCAGCAGAGCGGCGGCGCCCTGTCGACCGCCGACCTCTACCTCTTCGCCTCGCTCCTCATCTGCGCGGCCGGCTACACCGAGGGCGGCCGTCTCGCCCGCGAGATGCCGGGCTGGCAGGTCATCGGCTGGGCGCTGGTCCTGTGCCTGCCGCTCTCCGTGGCCGGGGCGGCCGTCGCCCTCCAGCACGAGTCCTTCCAGCTCACCGGGCACAGCACGGCCGGGCTGCTCTACGCGGCCATCGGCTCGCAGTTCCTCGGCCTGGTCGTCTGGTACCGCGGCATGGCGGCGATCGGCGTGCCCAAGGCCAGCCAGCTCCAGCTCGCGCAGCCGCTGCTCACGCTCGTCTGGTCGGTGTTCCTGCTCGGCGAGCACCTCACGATCGCCGCGCCGCTGACCGCTGCGGCCGTCCTCGTGTGCATCGCGGTCACTCAACGGGCTCGCGGCTAGACGGCGTCCGCCAGGGCCCAAGGTCAGGCCACCGGACGTAGACTGACGGCCACGGAAAGCAACCGCAGGGTGGGACGAGGAGGTCGCTCCAGATGCGTGCAACCGTAGGCGACAAGCTGGTGGTCCACGGCAGGGTCGTCGGGCAGCACGACCGGATCGCGGAGGTCGTCGAGGTGCTGGGCACGGACGGCGGACCGCCGTACCGCGTCCGCCTCGAGGACGGCCACGAGACGGTCATGTCGCCGGGCCCCGACACCGTCGTACGGCACGAGGACCCGGCTCAGTAGCTCCCGGCCGGACACGAGCAGCCGGGAGACGAGCCGCCCGGAGACAAGCAGCCGGGAGAAGCAGCTGGGAGACAAGATCAGCGGGGTGGCCTGGCCCGCTCCTGGTAGTGGTCGGCGACCACGCGCGCCATCGCGCCGATCTTGTCCACGCCCACTTCCTTCGCCGAGAAGTACACGTGCCCGCGCGCCTGTGGGAACCCCTTGGCGTACGTGAGGTGGCGGGACAGTTCGGCGGGATCCTGCCATGCGGCGGGCTGCGCGGGGTCGCCCGCCTTGTAGAGGGCCTCGCCCACGTACAGGGACACGCCCGTGCCCTCGACGGCATCGGCCCACCAGGGCAGCAGCTTGCCGTAGTCCGCGACGGTGAAGCCGATGTTCCAATAGAGCTGCGGGCAGATGTAGTCGAGCCAGCCCTTCCTGACCCAGCCGCGCGTGTCGGCGTACAGGTCGTCGTAGGTCTCCACGCCTGCTTGAGTGTCCGAACCGAGCGGATCCGTCGAGGCGTTGCGCCAGACCCCGAAGGGGCTGATCCCGAACTGGGCGTGCCTCCGCACCTTCTTCACGCGCGCCGCCATCTCGCGCACGAGACGGTCGATGTTGTCGCGCCGCCAGGCGGCCCGGTCGGGGAAGCCGCCGCCGTAGCGCGCGAAGGCGTCGTCGTCGTCGAAGACCTGCCCGGCGACCGGGTACGGGTAGAAGTAGTCGTCCCAGTGCACCGCGTCGATGGCGTAGTGGCGCAGGGCGTCGAGCATCGCGTCCTGGACGAAGCGCCGCACCTCGGGCAGGCCGGGGTTGTAGTAGAGCTTCCCGCCGTACGGCACGACCCAGTCGGGGTGCAGCCGCGCGGGGTGCGTCGGGACGAGGCGCGAGGGGTCCGTGTGGTTGGCGATCCGGAAGGGGTTGAACCAGGCGTGCAGTTCGAGGCCCCTGCTGTGTGCCTCGGCCACGGCGGTGCCCAGCGGGTCCCAGCCGGGGTGCTTGCCCTGTACGCCGGTGAGGCACTCCGCCCACGGCTCGTACGGAGAAGGCCACAACGCGTCGGCAGTGGGCCGCACTTGGAAGACCACGGCGTTCAGCCTGCGCCGTACGGCCGTGTCGAGGTGGCCGATCAGCTCGGCGCGCTGCTGGTCCGCCGTGAGTCCGGGCTTCGACGGCCAGTCGCGGTTGGCGACGGTCGCGAGCCACATGCCCCGCAGTTCACGTCGCGGGCGGGCCCGCTCGGGCACGGCCGCCGCGTCCCCCGCCGCTGTGAGCCCCGCCACCATCGCGGCCGCCGCAATCGTGAACCCTCGGCGTGACATACGCCTCATCCGCTCGCCCCCTGGGCCTGGAATTCCGCCGGAACCGCAGTTTGTAGGGGACAGCATGCCCGACCCGGCACGGCACGCACCTGATGTTCCGGAGTAACGTTCGCCGCTGGGGCAGACCGAACCCGTACGGGGGGCTGCCCGCCCGTTGATCAGCGAAAGGCACGAGGTGACCGACTCTATGCCCGACATCGCACGCGTCGGAGTAGTGGGCTGTGGCCAGATGGGCGCCGGGATCGCGGAGGTCTGCGCCCGCTCCGGACTCGACGTGAAGGTCGCGGAGACGACCGGCGAGGCCCTGGAGATCGGCCGCACCCGGCTCTACAACTCCCTCTCCAAGGCCGCCGAACGCGGCAAGATCTCGGACGAGGAGCGAGACGAGACGCTCGCCCGTCTCAGCTTCACGACCGACCTCGGGGAGTTCTCCGACCGCGACCTCGTGATCGAGGCGGTCGTCGAGAACGAGGCGGTCAAGACCGAGATCTTCCAGGTGCTCGACCAGGTGGTGACCCGGCAGGACGCGATCCTCGCCTCCAACACCTCGTCCATCCCGCTGGTGAAGCTGGCCGTCGCGACGTCCCGCCCGGACGCGGTCATCGGCATCCACTTCTTCAACCCGGCCCCGGTGCAGCAGCTCGTCGAGCTGATCCCCGCGCTCACGACGTCCGAGGGGACCATCAGCCGCGCGCAGACCATGGTCGAGAAGGTCCTCGGCAAGCACGCGATCCGTGCCCAGGACCGCTCGGGCTTCGTGGTCAACGCGCTGCTCATCCCGTATCTCCTCTCCGCCATCCGGATGTTCGAGTCGGGCATCGCGAGCCGCGAGGACATCGACAACGGCATGGAGATGGGCTGCGCCCACCCGATGGGCCCGCTCAAGCTCGCCGACCTGATCGGCCTCGACACCGTCGCCTCGGTGGCGGACAGCATGTACGCCGAGTACAAGGAGCCGCTGTACGCCGCTCCCCCGCTGCTCCAGCGGATGGTGGACGCGGGCAGGCTCGGCCGGAAGTCCGGCTCGGGCTTCTACCCGTACGCCTGACGTACCCACGCCCGGTTGCGCCGCACACCGGCACCCGGGACCTTCGCACCACACGCGGGCCCGGCACTCGATCGAGTGCCGGGCCCGCGCCGTTCACACACCGTGTGCGCCTCGGGCTCGCATATGCCCTTCGCACACTCTCCCGCCTTGGCCACCAGGCGAGTTGACTTTCCGTGCGCATCAGGGGGATGGACAGCTACAGAAAGGAACGCAACGTGACCGCCGACCCCGAATCTCGCGTGGTCCCGGAAGAACTCGCCGAGTTACGCCGCAGCTTGGACGTGGGTCTCGCCCGCGTCGACGGACAGCTGGCGTTGCTCACCCAACATGACGAACAGAGCGTCAAGAGCCAGGACGAGCTGACCGTGAGGATCACAGCACTCGAGCACACACGCTGGCCGCTGCCCGCCCTTCTCGCCCTCACGGCGGTCGGTGCGCTCGCCGTGGCAGTCTGGCAGGCCATCGGCCGTTAGTGCGCGTCCTGGCCGAGACGCAGGTGGTGCAGGAGCAGGAGTGCGGCCGCCATGTTGGCGGCCGGTACTTCACCGCGGGCCACCATGTCAGGGACGAGTTTGAGCGGGACCCATTCACGGCGGTCGGACTCGAAGTCGTCCTCGGGATGACCGATGTAGGTGCACTCATCCGACCAGTAGATGTGGTGCTTGGCGTCGGTGAGCCCATTGGACGGCTCGACACTCATCAGGTGTCGTAACGGGCCCGGCCGCCAACCGGTCTCCTCCTCCATTTCCCGGGCAGCCGCGTACGCGAGGTCCTCGCCGTCCTCGACGACGCCCGCCGCCAGTTCCCAGCCCCAGCTGTCGGTGATGAAACGGTGCCGCCACAGGAGCAGCACCTCGTTGGCCTCATTGACCACCGTGGCCACGGCGACGGGCCGCAGCCGTATCAGGAAGTGGTCGAGGTGCCGGCCGTCGGGCAGTTCGACATCTGCCAGATTGACCGTGAACCATCGGTTTCCATACACAGTGTGTTCGCTTTGTTTCGTCCACTGCACGGTTCTGCCACCTTCCGCCGAGTAGATGGCAATATCGCAGCAGGAGGGTGTTCAGAGCAGCGTGTGGACGACGCCGGAGTTCAGTGCTCGCCGTGTGTCGTCGGTGTCGTACGCGCGGTGCGCATCACAGGGGTACGCGCAGTGCCCCGTCGATGAGTTCGGCCGCCTCGGCCGTGCCCGCGCAGTCGCTGCGGACCAGATGTTCCCGCACGGCGCGCAGCCGGTCACGCAGCCGTTGGGACTCCATCCCCCGTGCCTGTTGTGCCATTTCCACCGCCGTGGCCACGGCCTCGTCGGTGTTCCCCTGGCGCAGTTCGATCTGGCTGAGCATGGCGAGCCGATGGACCCGGCCCCGGTCGTGTGCCGGCGTGTCCACCGCCGCCGCCGCGTGCTCGTACGCTCCCGTGAGGTCGCCGAGGCTGAGCAGCGCCTCCGCCACTTGTACGTTGACGAGTCCCGGCTGGACATAGCCGGTCTCGTCCGGCTCGCGCCCACGCCGGATGCGGTCAGCCGCGGCCTCGGCACGCCGGATGCAGGACAGCGCGCTGCTGCCGTCGCCCAGGTGTGCGTACGACTTGGCCTGCATGGCGTAGAGGTCGGATGCGAGTGCCGGGGTGAGATCGCGCCCCGCGGCGCGCAGCGCGGCCTCCGCGAAGGCCACCGCCTGGCGGTACTCGCGCATGAACAGCGACTGGTTGACCAGGAGCGCGATGACGTAGCCGCCAAGTCCCCTGTCCCCGCTGGCCTTTGCCAGACGCAGGGCCTGGTGGAAGTAGCGCTGGGCCAGGCCGTGGGCGTCCGAGTCGTAGGCGCAGATGCCCGCGATGGCCACCAAGCCCCCGGTGGATCTGTGCAGTTGGCGGCCCGTCTCGTCCGTGTAGCTGCCGCGCAGCAGGGGGGCGGCCTCGGCGTTGAGGAAGCCGACGATGCGGGTGCGGGTCGCGATCCCGCCGGTCTTGCGGTACATCTGCTCGTAGTGGGCGCGGGCCGCGCGCATCATGTCGATGTCGGCCGTGCTGACTTGATGGCGTCCGCCGCGCGAGACGTCCACGTCCTCGGGCGGGTTCTCCCACTCCCAGACCGGCATCACCGCGGGCGTTCCGGTGACGGCGGGGGCGCCGAGGAGATGCGGGCGCTGCTGTTCGTCGGAGCGCCACAGCGCGGTGGCTCTCTCCACGAAGCCGGACAGCGTCGAGGCCATGGAGCCGACGCCCGGGGCCGGCAGGCCCGGCACCCCGAGGCCGATGTCGTCGAGGGTGACGGTGCGCTGGAGGCGCCCCGCGAGGACCTCGCAGATCAGGTCGGGCACCTGGCCGCGGGGGCGCTGGCCCTTCAACCACCGGGAGACGGCGGTGTGTTCGTAGCGCAGGGCGAGGCCGCGCCTCTTCCCTGCCTGATTGACGTGGGCGGCAAGGCCCGCGTGAGAGATTCCCGCCTCGTCGAGGATCGCGTCGAGCAGGGTATTGGGCTGCATGGAGGCCCTCCGGTGGCTCGGTGTGGTCAGCGTAGTAGAGGTGGCTTCACACGGGGTGTGAACGGAACGCCCGAATCCGGGGGGTGTGCGCTCTGCCGTCGCCACTCCCGTCACGCTTGACTGAGGTTCCTCACAAGGAGGCCGGCCGGGCCGTCGGCTCCCCCTCGAATAGTGCGGCGGCCCTCACTGGCGCCGTCCGCCCCGCTGTCTGCCCGACACTCCAAGGCGGGGCCGGGCGGCGCATGGCCGGCAGGAACCGACGGTGCGTCACGTCATGGTGCTTTGCCGACGCACCGTCTCCTCCTGCCGCAGGGACACACGTCGGCGATCGTTGCGCAGGACCAGCAGCGCGGCGTCGTCGGTGGGCGACCGACCGGCGTGGCGCAGCAGTTGGGCGTACACCGAGCGGATCACTGTCTGGGGCGCGACCGGCGGGACCCGCACCGCTTCGGCGAGCGCCGCCCGGAGCGGAAAAAACCGTCCGGCCGCGTCCCGCGCGTCCTCCATGCCGTCCGTGTACAGCACGAGCGCCTCCCCGGGAAGGAGTGATCCGCAGTGCAGGACGGGCAGTTCGGCCGGGAGCGGGAAGGGGCCGAGCGGCGGCAGCGGCTCCCCACCGCTGACCGGCTCGGCGTGCCCGCTCAGGCGGTACGGCCAGGGATGACCGCAGTTGAGCGCGGTCATCCCGCCGTCCGCGCCGATCTCCATCAGGAGTACGGTGACGAACTCCTCGGCCGGCGGGCTTTCCGGCACCGCACCGCCGTTCGCCGGATGCTCGGCCCGCGAACGCTCCCGCAGATGACGCCCCAGGGCGCGCTCCAACTTCCGCATCACGACCGGCAGTTCCGGCTCTTCGTGCGCCGCGACGCGGAAGCTGCCGAGCACCGCCGCGGCCGTACCGATGGCGGCGAGTCCATGCCCGCGCACATCGCCCATGACCACGCGGACGCCGTGATCGGTGGCCGCCACCTCGTACAGATCGCCGCCCACACTGGCGCCGCGGGAGGCGGAGATCCGCCCGGCCGCGACCGCCAAGCCGTCGACGCGTGGCGGCAGCGGGCGCAGCAGGACGTCCTGCACGGCGCCCGCGACCTCGCGGAGCTGGCGCAACTCCCTCAGCAGTGTGCCGCGGACATGCAATATCAGGCCGGTGCCGACCGCGAAGAAGACCGCACTGGTGGCGATCCGCACCCCGAGGCCGTCCTGATGGGCGAGCGGGCAGACGAATTTGTACGTGATGGCGGCCGCGCCCCACACCGTGGGAAGGCCGAGCGTGAGAACGCGCCGGAGCCGCGGCGGATCCAGACGGGGCACCCTCGTCCCGGCGGCCCTCGCCAAGCCCCTCGTCAGGCCCTTCGCCCGGCCCTTCGCCCGGCCCTTCGCCCGGCCCTTCGCCCGGAGCCTGGCCCGGCTCCTCGCCCGGAGCAGCACCCCGCGGGGAGCTCCAGCCTTGATACGGATCATGCCGATGGCCCCCCTAAGGCCCTGTTCAGCGTGAGGTCCGCGCAGACCTACAGATCACGGCCCCTGCGGCCGGACTGATTCTGTCGACCGCCTGAGCCGATCGGACTAGAGAGGGCTTACTTGCCACTCAAACGAGTGAAGGGCGTACCCGGAGGTCCGGATACGCCCTTCTTTGCGCCTCTTGTGCGCCTGGCGGCGGCTACTGGCGGTGACTACGCTCCGCGCAGCACCGCGCCGGTCCGCTCGGCCGCCAGGGCGACGGCCGCGTCACGGGCCGCGGAGGCCTCGTCGACGGTCAGCGTGCGGTCGGCGGCGCGGAAGCGCAGCGCGTACGCGAGCGACTTCTTGCCGGCGCCGATCTGCTCGCCGGTGAAGACGTCGAACAGGCGGATGGACTCCAGGAGTTCACCCGCGCCCTCGCGAAGCACCTTCTCGACGTCGACGGCGGGGACTCCCCCGTCGACGACGAGCGCGACGTCCTGCGTGGCGACCGGGAAGGTGGAGATCTTCGGCCCCTGCGGGACACCGGCGCTCGCGTCCTCCAGACGGTCCAGGTCGAGCTCCATCGCGCAGGTGCGCGCGGGCAGACCCAGCGCCTTGACGACGCGCGGATGCAACTCGCCCGCATGCCCGATGACCTGCTCCGTACCGTCGATCACGACGGCGAGCTCGGCGCACCGGCCCGGGTGCCAGGGACCGTACTGGCCCTGGCGCACGAGCAGTTCGGTGCCCGACTCGGCGGCCAGGGCGCGCGCGGCCTGGACCGCGTCGGCCCACTCGGACGGACGGCCCTTGCCCCACCAGCCGGCCTGCTCGCGGGCGCCCGCGAGGACGACGGCGGCGTGCCGGGGCTGGACGGGGAGGGCCTCGGTCAGCGAGGCGATCTCCTCGTCCGTGGGACGGCGGTCGACGGGCAGACGCACCGCGACCCGGGCTTCGTCACGGGGCTCGAAGACCAGGCCCGTCTCGAAGAGCGCCAGGTCGTGGCTGCCGCGGCCTTCGTTGCGGCGCAGCGCGCCGAGCAGCCCCGGCAGCAGCGTCGTACGAAGAGCGGGCTCCTCGTCGGAGAGCGGGTTGACCAGCTTCACGACCCGGCGCTTGGGGTCGCCCGGCTCCAGGCCCAGCTGGTCGAAGACCTGCTCGCCGATGAACGGGTAGTTCGGCGCCTCGACGAATCCGCTTCCGGCGAGCGCACGGCCGATGCGGCGGTGCAGCCGCTGCCGGTCGGTCAGGCCGCGGCCCGCGGGGGGCTTGGGCAGCGTCGACGGGAGGTTCTCGTACCCCTCGAGACGGATGACCTCTTCGGCGAGGTCATTCGGCTCGGCGAGGTCGGGGCGCCAGGACGGGACGGTGACGGTCAGGGCGTCCTGGCCGTACACGTCACAGCCGACTTCCTGGAGGCGGCGGACGACGGTCTCGCGGCCGTACTCCACTCCGGCGACCTTGTCCGGGTGATCGGCGGGCATGGCGATCGTGTGGGGCGCGGAGGGCGCGATGACCTCGGTGACCCCGGCCTCGGCGGTGCCGCCCGCGAGCAGCACCAGGAGATCCACCGTGCGCTGCGCGGCGGCGGACGCGGCCAGCGGGTCGACGCCGCGCTCGAAGCGCTTGGCCGCCTCGGAGGGCAGCTTGTGGCGCCGGGCCGTGCGGGCGATGGAGATCGCGTCGAAGTGCGCGGCCTCGATGACGACGTCCGTCGTACCGGCCGCCTCTTCGTGGTCCGCGATCTCGGTGTTGGCGCCGCCCATGACGCCCGCGATGCCGATCGGGCCGCGGTCGTCGGTGATGACCAGGTCCTCGGCGTCGAGGACGCGCTTGGCGCCGTCGAGCGTCGTGAACTTCTCGCCCTGCTCGGCACGGCGCACGCCGATCGTGCCCTCGATGCGGGAGCGGTCGTACGCGTGCAGGGGCTGGCCGAGCTCCAGCATCACGTAGTTCGTGATGTCGACGGCGAGCGAGATCGGGCGCATGCCCGCCTTCTGCAGGCGGCGCTGCAGCCAGATCGGCGAGCGGGAATCGGGCCGCAGGCCGGTGACCGTGCGCGCGGTGAAGCGGTCGCAGCCCATCGGGTCGGAGATCTTGACCGGGTAGCCGGAGGCGTTCGGCGCGGGCACGTCGAGGAGCGCCGGGTCGCGCAGCGGCAGGCCGTACGCGATGGCGGTCTCACGGGCGACGCCGCGCATCGAGAGCGCGTAGCCGCGGTCGGGCGTGACGGCGATGTCCAGGACCTCGTCGACCAGTTCGAGCAGCTTGATCGCGTCGGAGCCGACCTCGTGCTCGGGCGGAAGGACGATGATGCCGCCGCTTCCGTCGTCGCCCATGCCCAGCTCGTCGCCGGAGCAGATCATGCCGTGCGAGGTCTTGCCGTACGTCTTGCGCGCGGCGATCTTGAAGTCGCCGGGCAGGACGGCGCCCGGGAGCACCACGACGACCTTGTCGCCGACGGCGAAGTTCCGTGCGCCGCAGACGATCTCCTGCGGCTCGCCCGTGCCGTTGGCGGAGCCGACGTCGACGGTGCAGAAGCGGATGGGCTTCTTGAACTCCGTCAGCTCCTCGATGGTGAGCACCTTGCCGACGACCAGCGGCCCGGTGAGGCCGGCGCCGACCTGCTCGACGGTCTCGACCTCGAGGCCGACGTCGACGAGCTTGGCCTGTACGTCACGGCCGGTCTCGGTGGCGGGGAGATCGACGTACTCCCGCAGCCAGGAAAGCGGGACCCGCATCAGATCTCCATCCCGAAGGGCCGGGTGAACCGGACGTCACCCTCGACCATGTCTCGCATGTCTTCGACGTTGTGGCGGAACATCAGCATCCGTTCGATGCCGAACCCGAAGGCGAATCCGCTGTACTTCTGGGGGTCGACGCCGCAGGCGGTGAGCACCTTCGGGTTGACCATGCCGCAGCCGCCCAGCTCGATCCAGCCCTCGCTGCCGCAGGTGCGGCAGGGGCGGTCGGGGTTGCCCACGGACTCGCCACGGCAGACGTAGCAGACCATGTCCATCTCGGCGGACGGCTCGGTGAACGGGAAGTAGTTCGGGCGCAGGCGGGTCTTCATGTCCGCGCCGAAGAGCGACTGGACCATGTGGTCCAGGGTGCCCTTGAGGTCGGCCATGGTCAGGCCCTCGTCCACGGCGAGCAGCTCGATCTGGTGGAAGACCGGGGTGTGCGTCGCGTCCAGCTCATCCGTGCGGTACACACGGCCGGGGCAGACGATGTAGACGGGCGGCTCGCGGTCGAGCATCGCGCGGGCCTGCACCGGCGAGGTGTGCGTGCGCAGCACGACACCGGACTCGTCGCCCTCAGTGCCCTTGGGGCCCTGGACGAAGAAGGTGTCCTGCATCTGCCGGGCCGGGTGGTCCGGGGTGAAGTTCAGGGCGTCGAAGTTGAACCACTCCGCCTCGACCTCGGGGCCCTCCGCGATCTCGTAGCCCATGGCGACGAAGACGTCCGCGACGCGCTCCATGAACGTGGTCAGCGGGTGCCGGGCACCGGCCTGGGCGCGGTCGTACGGCAGCGTGACGTCCACTGCCTCCTCGACGAGCACCCGGGCGTCGCGCTCGGCCTCGAGCTCGGTCTGGCGGGCGGCGAGCGCCTTGCTGACCGCGCCGCGCGCCATGCCGACGCGCTTGCCGGCCTCGGCCTTGGCCTGCGGGGGCAGCGCGCCGATCTCGCGGTTGGCGAGGGCCAGCGGCGAGGTGCCGCCGGTGTGCGCGACCTTGGCCTCCTGGAGCTGTTCGAGGTCGCCCGCGGCGGCGAAGGCGGCGAGCGCCTCGTCCCGCATGCGCTCGATCTCTTCAGGTTTCAGTGCCTCGACCTCAACAGGGTCGTACGACTTGTTCGGTGCCGACATCTCTTCCCGTGCTTCCGGTTGGCTGGTGATGGTCCCCGTCTACGACTCGGAGACGAATCGTCCACATAGGGGGACGCAAACGTGCCAAGGATCGAGTCTAACGGGGGTGGCGCAGGTGAATGAGCCCGCGGGCGGTGCTGGGGCGGATCAGAGGTGATCGGTGAGGATCAGAGGAGATACGCCGGGGTGCCCACGGGCAACGTAAATCGGAACTGGGCGCCGCCGCCGGGCGCGCGGCCGACGGTGATCGTCCCGCCGTGCGCCTCCACGATGCCCTTCACGATGTACAAGCCGAGTCCCGTCCCGCCGCGCTTGCTGCCCCGCCAGAAGCGGGTGAAGACACGGCCCATCGATTCCTCCGGAATGCCGGTTCCCTCGTCGCTCACGGTCACGGCCGTCTCGGCCCCGCCACACTCGCGCGGTGACGACGAAGGCGCCACGTCGATGGTGACGGTTCCTTCGCCGTGCCGCACCGCATTTTCCAGCAGATTGCTGAGTACCTGGTCGATCTTGTCGGGGTCGGCCCAGCAGTCGGGCAGCGGCTGCTGTATCCGTACGAGGAAGCGGTCCGCGTCCTGGCCGGACGCGACGTGGGCCTGGACGTGGCGGCCGACGGCGGCACCGATGTCGACGGGCTGACGGCGCAGTTCGAGGCGTCCCGAGTCGATGCGAGAGATGTCGAGGAGTTCGGCGATGAGCCGCGTGACGCGGTTGGCGTCGGCGTCCACCGTCTCCAGCATCAGCTTCTTCTGGTCGTCGGTGAAGCGCTCCCACTTGGCGAGCAGCGTCGCCGTGAAGCCCTTCACGGAGGTGAGGGGCGAGCGGAGCTCGTGGGCGACGGTGGCGATCAGCTCGGCGTGGCTGCGCTCCGTGCGGCGGCGGGCCTCGGTGTCGCGGATGCAGACGACGACGCGGCGTACGGGGCCGGTGGGCGCGGTGCGCACATAGCGCGCGGAGACGAGGACCTCACGCCCGCCGGGGAGCAGCAGATTGCGCTCGGGCTGGGCGAAGCGGGTGGCAAGGCCGCCGTACGGATCGGTCAGCTGCCACCAGCGACGGCCTTCGAGGTCCTCTAAAGGGAGGGCACGCTCCAGCGGCGCTCCCAGGGCGTCGGCGGCGCTCACCGCGGTGATGCGCTCGGCCGCGGTGTTGAAACAGATGACGTGACCCGTCTCGTCCGCGACGACGAGGCCGTCGGGCAGGTCGTCCGGGTCGAGACCGAGCCCGCCGAGGTCACCGAGGGCGCCATGGTCCGCGCGAGTACACAGGACGTCCCGTACTCCCGGTGATCTGCTCGTGCCGATGCTCATTCCCCGTACCCCACCTCTCGGATCGGCGCAGGAGGCCTCCGAGCCCGTCACCCTACTAGCTGGGAGTGACGGAACGGCACCCTCCAGCCGCACGCTGTGCACGGGCGGACGCATAGAGGCACACGGCCGCCGCCGTCGCGAGGTTGAGGCTTTCGGCTCTGCCGTGGATCGGAACACGCACCACGGCGTCGGCGAGTGCGCGGGTCTCCTCCGGCAGCCCCCAGGCCTCGTTGCCGAAGACCCAGGCGGAAGGGGTGCCCATGGTGCCCTTGTCGAGCTCGTCGTCGAGGTCGTCCTCGCCCGCCCCGTCGGCGGCCAGGATCCGCACACCCGCGTCCTTGAGCCCCTGGACGGCCCGCTCGACGGGTACGCCGACGGCGACGGGCAGGTGGAACAGCGAACCGACCGACGCGCGCACGCACTTGGGGTTGTAGAGATCCACGGATGCGTCCGTCAGGACGACCGCGTCGGCTCCCGCGGCGTCGGCGCACCGCAGCACGGTGCCGGCGTTCCCGGGGTCACGGACGTGTGCGAGGACGGCGACCAGCTTGGGCCTCTCGGCGAGGATGCGGTCGAAGGGGGTGTCGATGAACCGGCAGACACCGACGAGCCCCTGCGGCGTGACGGTCGTCGAGATGTCGGCGATGACGTCCTCGTCGGCGAGGTGCACCCGGGCCCCCGCGGCACGGGCTTCCCCCACGATGTCGGCGTGCCGCTCGGCGGCGTCGAGGGTGGCGAACAACTCGACGAGGGTGTCCGCATACGCGGCGGCCTCCCGCACGGCCTGCGGCCCCTCGGCGAGAAACAGCTGCTCCTTCCCCCGGAAGTTCCGCTTGGCCAACCGCCGGGCGGCGCTGACGCGGGGAGACTTGGGGGAGATCAACTCGGGGCTGGCGGGCATCAAGTCACTTTCGTGAAGCGGGGGCGCCCCGTAAGGGGCGCGGGGCTGTCTCTATTTGCGGCTCCGCCGCGTGGGCGCGACCAGCCGAGACGGACCCGCGGACGGCAGCGGTCAGGCGTCGGCAGACGAGTGGCCGAACAACGTCGGACCCGTAAGCCGGGCGGCTTACGGGTCCGAACGTCACGCTGAATGAGCGGGGGGCGTCAGGCCGCCTTGGGGGCGTTGACGTCCGACGGCAGAGCCTTCTGCGCGACCTCGACGAGCGCGGCGAACGCGTTCGCGTCGTTGACGGCCAGCTCGGCGAGGATCTTGCGGTCCACCTCGATGTTGGCGGCCTTCAGACCCTGGATGAGGCGGTTGTACGTCATGCCGTTCTGGCGGGCAGCGGCGTTGATGCGCTGGATCCACAGCTGACGGAAGTCGCCCTTGCGCTTCTTGCGGTCGTTGTAGTTGTAGACCAGGGAGTGGGTGACCTGCTCCTTGGCCTTGCGGTACAGGCGCGAGCGCTGGCCGCGGTAGCCGCTGGCCGCTTCGAGGATCGCCCGACGCTTCTTGTGGGCGTTGACTGCCCGCTTGACGCGTGCCACTTGTTAACTCCTTGTAGCGGGGCCGTGGTTGGACTCACACGACCCGGTATCGATTGGGTCCCGGTCAGAGTTCAGGCGCGGTGTGCGCCCGGACTCACTTGCCGAGAAGCTTCTTGATCTTCTTGGCGTCGCCCGGGGCCATCTCGGCGTTGCCGCTGAGGCGACGCGTCAGACGGGACGACTTGTGCTCGAGCAGGTGGCGCTTGCCGGCGCGCTCACGGAGCACCTTGCCGGAGCCGGTGATCTTGAAGCGCTTGCTGGCACCGCTGTGCGTCTTGTTCTTCGGCATAGCGCCGTTCTCTCCTCGTCATTGGCACTCCCTGCCGTTTCGGTTCCTGCGAACCGGTGGCAGGGAGCGTCAGATCTATCGGTTGTCATCCAGGGCGCGCGTGGGAGGCGCGTCCTGGATCAGGCCTCTGCAGGCTCCTCGGCGGGCGCCTCGACCTCGGCGGCAGCCTCCGCAGGAGCCTCGGGCTCCTCCGCGACGGAGTTCTGCGAGCGGCCCGGGTTGGCCTTCGCGTCCGCCTTGCGGACCGCCTGGGCCTCGCGGGCCTCGGCCATGGCTTCGGTCTTCTTCTTGTGCGGACCGAGGACCATGATCATGTTTCGGCCGTCCTGCTTCGGGTTCGACTCGATGAACCCGAGGTCTTCGACGTCGTTCGCGAGACGCTGCAGCAGTCGGTAGCCGAGTTCCGGCCGGGACTGCTCGCGACCACGGAACATGATCGTGATCTTGACCTTGTCGCCCTGCTTGAGGAACCGGACGACGTGACCCTTCTTGGTGTCATAGTCGTGCGGGTCGATCTTCGGCCGGAGCTTCATCTCCTTGATGACCGTGTGCGCCTGATTCTTGCGCGCCTCACGGGCCTTCATGGCCGACTCGTACTTGAACTTCCCGTAGTCCATGAGCTTGCACACGGGCGGACGGGCGGTCGCCGCCACCTCGACCAGGTCGAGGTCGTACTCCTGTGCGAGCTCCAGGGCCTTGGCAAGCGGAACAATCCCGACCTGCTCGCCGCTGGGACCGACAAGTCGCACCTCGGGAACGCGAATCCGGTCGTTGATGCGGGGCTCGGCGCTGATGGATCCTCCTCGGTAGCACCACGCGGCGGTCTGGCGGACAGCCGCGTTACGTCTGTTGATCGACCAACCGAGTGAGTACATGAAAAATGCCCCAACCGATCACAGGAAGGGGCTCCATTACTACCGGAGCACCTCCGCGTTGATCGCGGGGCGCGTCTTCGGGCCTGCCGTAGTCTCGGGGACTGCGGCCGCCTGACCGGTGACCCGCCGCTCCGGAGAGCGACCAGGTGGGAAGCGGAGCCTCCACTTGTGGGCCGGGTCTCTGCGTGGCACGCGAGTATCCGGCCGGTCGTTACACAAGGTTAGCAGCTCCACGGGGGTGCGGCTAATCAGCGTCGCCGACGTACTCCCGCGGCTCGGTCCGGGTGGGGCTCCGCTTATCGTGTGGGACATGAGCGACGCGACCCCCACCCCCGAGTCCACCCCCGGTGACTCCCCCGATTTCGACACCCTCACCCGTGACATCGCGGACGTCCCCGCGGTCGAGGTGATCACCACGGTCGCCGTCCACCTGATGAGCGCCGCGGCCGTGAACCTGGGCCTCGCCGAGGGCGGCGAAGGCCACAAGGACCTGGACGAGGCCCGCAAGCTGATCCACTCGCTCGCCGGTCTGATGGACGCGAGCGCCACGGAGATCTCCTCGTTCCACGCGGCCCCGCTGCGCGACGGCCTGAAGTCGCTGCAGCTGGCCTTCCGCGAGGCGTCCGAGGTGCCGGACGAGCCGGGTCAGGGTCCGGGCGAGAAGTACACGGGCCCGATCTTCGGCTGAGTTTTCACGTGCGTACGTGATTCACGGACGTACGTAGAAGGGCTCGCCCGGTGGCGTCGCCCCGGCCGGCAGCAGTGCCAGGTCGAGGCCGCGCACCAGGCGGGCCCTCAGTGTTTCGTCGGCCGCGATGTGCCCGGCGACGCGCTGGGCCGCTGCGGCGGGGTCCGCCGAAGGGTCGAGGACGAGCGCGAGGGTGCCGTCGGCGGTGCCCGCGCCGAGGTGGGCGCGCAGGACGGCGGGCTCGGCGGCGACCGCGGCGCGCACGGCGGCCGTGACGGCGGGGTCGGCGAGCGGGTCCCGGGTGTGGCGGCCTTCGGAGAGGGCGATCAGGGCTGACCGGTTGATCTCGTACGGGACGGGTCCCGCGAGGTCCAGCACGATCGTGTCGGCCTGCTCGTGGGCCGCGGCCTGGAGCGCCTGGTTCAGGGGGACGGCGACCGGCCGGGCCTCCGGGTCCCACAGGGCGAGCGCCTGGGTGGAGGTGAACGCGGGCAGTGCCTTGCGGTCACCCGCCTTGAGGGTCGGCACCGCCATGTCGCTGGACTTCTCGCGGCGCAGCCCGTTCTCGCCCTCCTCGACCTCGCCGAGCACGGCGACCACGGGGACGAGGAGCCGGGCGCCGGCGAGGGCCTCCAGGACGGGGCCGTGGGCCGTGCGGTCCTCGGCCCACGCGGTCAGGGCCGCGGTGAGCCGGGGGTCGGCGGAGCCGTCGTCGTCGGAGAAGCCGGGGTCCGGGATGTTCTTGTTCGCCACGGTCACGAGCCTATCGACCGCGGTCCTGCCGCTAGCGGGCGGTGCCGGGGCGTGTGCCACGCCTGCCGCGCCAGAGGTGGACCGCCGCTGCCAGGAGGGCAACACCAAGGCCGCCCGCGACCGGGCCGACCCAGCCTGCGGGGCCGTCGTCGCCCTGGTCCGCGTCCGGCCCCGGGCCGAAGTACTTCTTCCCGTACGCCGCCGAGCTCAGGTCCTGCGGCTTCTTCTTGCCGCCCTCGGTGATCGCGGCCGCCGGGTCGATGAACCCGAAGCCGTGTGAGTCGTCGCGGCCACCGCTGGGGACGTCGCGGGCGGTGTCCTCCAGGAGCTGCTTGATCTGGGCCGGGGTCAGGCCGGGGTGGGCGGCGCGGACGAGGGCCACGGCGCCCGAGACGAACGCCGACGCCGCGCTGGTGCCCCAGCCTTCGTAGTACTCGCGATCGGGGTCGGCGATGACGATCTTCTTGCCGGGGGCGCTGACGGTGGCGTACCAGCGGCGCGTCGAGAAGGAGGCGCGGTCGCCGTTCTGGTCGACGGCGGTGGCGGCGATGACGCCCGGATAGGCCGCCGGGTACGAGATGTGGTCGCCGCGCTCGCCGCCGTTGCCCGCCGACGCGACGACGACGGCACCCTTCTTCAGGGCGTACTGGACGGCGGCATCCTCTGCGGGTTCGGGGTGGGCGGACTTGGAGTCGTCGCCCAGGGAGAGGTTGATGACGTCGGCGCCGTGGTCGGTGGCCCAGCGGATGCCGTCGGCCAGCGCGTTGCCCCGGGTGTTGCGGGCCTTCGAGCGGTCCGGGTCGCCGTCCTCCAGGATCACGCGGATCGGCAGGATCTTCGCCTCCGGCGCGATGCCGATCACGCCGTCCCCGCGGCCCGCGCCGTGTCCGTGGCCCGCGATGATGCCCGCCATCGCGGTCCCGTGCCGGGCCCAGGGGCGGTCGCCCTTCTTCGCGCCGAAGCCGACCATGTCCTTGCCTTCGAGGACGCTGCCGGTCAGGTCCGGATGGTCGCGGTCTATGCCGGTGTCCAGGACGGCGACGGTCACGCCCTTGCCCTTGGTGGTCTGCCAGGCCTGGCTGGTGTGCATGGCGTCGAGGGCCCACTGCTGGGCGCGTATGCCGTCGTCGGCGTGCGCGGTCGCGGGCAGGAGGGCGAGGGACACGGCAAGGGCGGCTGCCCCCAACTGACGGATTCTCATGAGGACTTCTCCGTGGCCGCGATGGTCATGCGCAGCCGCCGCTCGACACGGTCGGCGATGCCCTTCGCCTCGTTGCCGAGGCCTGCCTGGGCGGGGGCGCTGGTGGCGGAGGTCTTCATGGCCTCGTCGGCGGGTTCGGGTTCGGTGATCGCGCGGCCGTCGGCGAAGCCGGAGACGGAGAAGGCGACGACAGGCGCGTCCGGGAGCACGGACACGGTCCAGGAGGCGCGCTGGGCGTCGCCGAAGTCCGCGGCCGGGGTGCCCTTGGCGGCGTAGGGCCGTGGCATCAGGTCGGGGCGGCGGTCGAGGCCCTCCTCCGTGAAACGCGTGCGCAGGGAGCCCATCGCCTCGGCGTCGGCCTTCGTGAACAGCAGGCCCACGGTGGTGACATGGCTGCGGGTCGCGTCCGTGTACGTGGCGCGCAGCAGCCGGAGGCAGCCCGCCGGGGCGAGGGCCTTGCGCAGGAGCGGGTCGAAGGCGTTCTCGCAGGTGCTGTCGGGGGCGACGGCGACCCGGGTCCAGGTGCGGTCGGCGCCGCCGGGACCCGCGCCCTCTCCCTTGATGGTGACCGGGAAGAGCTGGTCGACGGGCACGCTGTGCCAGAGCTCGCCCGCCACGGCGTACGCGCTGCGCGTGGCGCCCGGCCCTTCGGAGCCGCCGGTCAGCCAACTCCCGGTGGCCGCGCCCCCGATGAGCCCGAGCCCGAGCACGACACAGGCAGCGGCGGCGGTCACGCGGGGCTGCGCCCAGGTGCGGACGGGCCGCAGCCGCGTGGTGCTGTCGTCGTAGAGCGCGGGCCGCGCGAACGACACGAAGGGCCGGCCGGCCCCGGGCCCGGGTGTCAGGTCGACGGCGCCAACCGCGCGGCGGGCCGCGGTCGTTCGGGGCGAGGAGCTGGGTGGCGTCGGCGGTGGGGGCGTCGCCGTGGACCTGGGCGTGCGGGCGTACGCGTGGGCGGGCGGGGCCTCGGGGGCAGCGGCTGGGGGCGGCACGTCGGGCACGGATATGCCCGATGTCCCTTCCCGCTCCGGACCCGACGGCGGCAGCGGAGGCATCGGGGGACGCAGGGGATAGCCCGAGGTGCGCTGCTGCTCGTCCTCCGCGTGCGGGACGTCGGCGTACGGATCGACGTGCGGCGGGGCAGGGGGGAGCGGTGGGGCAGGGTCGGCGGTGTGCGCGCGGGTCCGTGTCATCGCTGACGGCGGCGGCGCATCGGGGAAGCGGGCCGACGCGGGCGGCGGGGGCGGAGACTGCGGTGCCTCATCGGCGCCGTGCTCCGGCTCGGCAGGATCGCCCGCGCGGTCCATGTCAGCCGCGTCGGCCACGTCAGCCGCCTCGTCCGGCGACGCCGAGGGCCGTGGCATCCGCACCCGGTCGAAGGGCGCGAGCAGATCCCCGAGGACGGAGTCCTGATCGGCGTCCGCGGACGCCGGGTCCTGATCCGACGGCGGCACCGGTTCCACCGAGGGCGGACCCAGGTCGGGGAAGCGGGCCGACGGAACGGGAGGCGGCAGCGAGGAGGGCGGGCCCGGCGGTGGGGGTGGAGTCGTGGGACGTGGCGGGACGGGAGCCCGACGCGCTTCCGTGCTCATGCACCCCCCGTTTCCTCACTCTTCTGCGCGTAACTCTAAGGGCAGATTCCGGTCGTGCGGGAACCAGTCCGCACCCCCGGGCGATCTGCCCGGATCATCCCCCTACCCTCGGGTAATCACGTCTGGCAGGCTTCGGCCATGACGTCCCGTGCAGCAGACCGGGCCCGCTACGACCGGGCCACAGCACACCTCGACGCCCCCGTCGCGATCGTCGATCTGGAGGCGTTCGACGCCAATGCCGACGACCTCGTGCGCCGGGCCGGCGGGAAGCCGATCCGCCTCGCGAGCAAGTCCGTGCGCTGCCGGGCCCTGCTCGAACGCGTCCTGGCCCGCGAGGGCTTCGCCGGGATCATGTCCTTCACGCTCGCGGAGTCCCTGTGGCTCGCGCGGTCCGGGTTCGACGACGTACTGCTCGCCTACCCCTCGGCCGACCGCGCCGCCTTCGCCGAGCTCACCGCCGACCCGAAGCTCGCGTCCTCGGTGACCGTGATGGTCGACGACCCCGCGCAGCTGCGGCTCATCGACGAGGCCAGGGGCGGCGGGCGCGAAGAGGTGCGGGTCTGCCTGGAGTTGGACACCTCCTTCAAGCCCCTCGGGGGCCGGGTGCGGATCGGGGCGCTGCGCTCGCCCCTGCACTCCCCCGTCCAGGTCGCCGCGCTCGCCCGCGCCGTGGCCCGGCGGCCGGGATTCCGGCTCGTGGGCGTGATGGCGTACGAAGGGCATGTGGCGGGGGTGGGTGACGCGGTCGCCGGTCATCCCGCGCGCTCGCGGGCGATCCGGCTGATGCAGGCCGCCGCCCGCAAGGAGCTCGCGGTGCGGCGGGCCGAGACCATCCGCGCTGTACGGGCGGTCGCGCCGGACCTGGAGTTCGTCAACGGCGGCGGCACCGGCAGCGTGCAGCACACGGCGGCCGAGCGGGCGGTGACGGAGATCGCCGCCGGGTCGGGCCTGTACGTACCGCGCCTCTTCGACAACTACACGTCGTTCAGCGGGCGCCCTGCCGCGCTCTTCGCCCAGCCAGTCGTGCGCCGCCCCGGCCCCGGCACCGTGACGGTGCTCGGCGGCGGCTACCCCGCTTCGGGTGCCGCGGGCCCCGACCGCTCCCCCGTGCCGTACCTCCCGGAGGGTCTGCGCTACGACCCGCAGGAGGGTGCGGGCGAGGTGCAGACACCGCTGCTCGGCGCGCCCGCCGACGACCTGTCGATCGGCGACAAGGTGTGGTTCCGGCACGCCAAGGCCGGGGAGATGTGCGAGCGGTTCGACGCGCTGCGTCTGGTCGAGGGCGACCGGGTGACGGCCACTGTCCCGACGTATCGCGGAGAGGGCCACACGTTCCTCTGAAGGGGCGCGTGGCGGTCAGGGCGTCGCGCCCACGCTGCTGCCCACGCCGCCGCTCGTATCGCCGCCGCCGACCGGGAGGATGCCCTTGGTGATCTTGTCCATGTCGGAGAGGGGCGGTGCCTCGTCCCCGGCGTCGATGGCGAAGCGGACGATGACCAGCGCCTCGGAGCCGAGGCTGGAGGGGAAGGCGAGCGACTGGACGTATCCGCCGGAGCCCTTCTCCGTGTGGACGCGCCAGCGCACGAGGTAGCCGGAGCGGCCGGCGACCGCGACGGTTCCCTCCTTGACCTTCTCGTGGCTCGCGATGCCTCCGAAGGGCTCCATGCCGACCTTGTCCTCGTCGTAGGCCCGGTCCGCCGCCTCCTTGATGTCCCCCAACGCAAGCGCCTTCGGCGAGCGCTCGTCCGTCGCCGTCGCCGTGCGCGAGTAGACCGTGCCGTGGCGGCAGAGGCTGCCCTCGCCGGGGCAGTCGTAGACGTCCGGGGTGCGGACCGTCGGGTCGCCGCCGACCGTGCTGTCGGCCTTCTCCCAGCCGTCGGGGACGGGGATCGTGATGCCGTTGAGCTGGTCGACGAGGGTGGAGGGGTCGGGGTCAGGGGCCGATGTGGTGGGCGTCGGCGAGGTCGGTGAGGGGGTGTCGACCGGCTCCGATGTGGTCGGCGCGGCCGGGCCGCCCTGCGGATCGCCGTCGTCCTTGCCCAGGAGCACCACACCGGTGACGATCGACGCGACGAGGACGACCCCTGCGGTGGCCAGCGCGACCACCTTGGCCCGGCCGCCTCCGGATCCTCCCGGAAGCGGCCGGGTCTGAGGCTGCGCCTGTGGCGGTCCGAATCCCGGCTGTACCTGGCCCAATTGGAGCGTTTCCGGCGTGCGCCGGTGCTCGGTCCAGGCGGACCCGTCCCACCAGCGCTCGACGGGCTGTGCCGGGGGCGCCGACGGGTCCGGGTACCAGCCGGGAGGGGGCGACATGCTCATCCCGGCACTCTAAGACGTGCCGAGAAGGTCAGAACACCGAGTCCACCTGATCCGGCACCACCGAGCCGTCCTCGCGCAGGACCGGGCCCTTGCTGCCGTCCGGTTCGTTGTACGCGGCCGTCGAGCACGGGTAGAGGTCCGGCTTCTGCTTCATGGGCTCGATGAACATGGGGTTCACGACCCAGCGGCCGTCGGCGTTGTCATAGCCGCGGCACATGACCTCGTTCTTGTTGCGGTTCAGGACGAGGTGCGCGCCCGTGGCGTCGCCGACGAACGTCACATCCGTGTCGGCGTCACCGCCGCCGAGGGCGATGCGGTGGGAGGGGTCCTGCTTCTCCCAGGCGGACTTGCCCTTGACGCCGTAGATCTCCTGGTTGATCCAGCAGCGCTTGCCGTCGATGTAGGGGATGGCCTCCCCCTTGTTCACGGGGACGTCGCCACAGCCCTGGTTCCAGGTGGTGATCCGGCCCTTGCGGTCGAGGACGGAGCGGATGGCGATCGTGTGCTTCCGGTCGATGCCCACGCCCTTCGACCACACCTCGGTCACCGGCTCCGAGCCCGCCGAGACGATGTAGACGTCGAACCCGGCCTTCTTGAGCGTGCGGATGAGGTCGCGCTGCTGGTCGTAATAGCGGGCGTAGCCGGGGATCTCGTGCGTGCCGACCTTCTGCGTCGCACCGATCGGCGCGGAGAGGACCTGCTTGCGGGCCTTCGCGGCGTACGACTCCAGTTCGGGCACGGTGTGCCCGGCGAAGAGCTGGGGCACCCAGGCGTACTGCGGGACGGTGTGCCGGTGGTCCCACTCGCCCGCGAAGGCGGCGGCGCCGCTCATCGTCTTCCCGTCCTCGCGGACCTCGAAGATCTCGTCGGCGCAGTCGGTGTCGGTGGAGGTGGGCAGCGGCCTGCCGACCGGCACCATCGTGCCGCAGGCCTTGGTGAGCGCCTCGTCGGCCTCGTCCGTCATCCACTTGCTGGTGGACTTCCAACTCGCGGGACGCAGGATCTTGTCGTGGTGGAGCGACCAGGCGATCGTCGCGTCGGTGATGTCGTTCTTGACGACGGTGTTGTCCCAGTCGAAGGCGGCCACGGGACGCTTCTGGTCGTGGCCGTGGCCCCGGTGGGAGCCGCAGCGTCCGCGTTCGTCGATCATCTGTTGTAGCCGGTCGCGGTTGTCGCTGTACCAGGTCAGCTTCTTGGACAGCTGCGGGCAATGGGCCTTCACAGCAGGTGAGTTCGCGGGCGTGGCGGCGGCCGCGGGGAGCGTCGCAGGCACGGCCGCCAGAGTGGCGGCCGTGGCCAGCGTCAACGCCAAGGCATGTCTGTTGCGCATGCGCATGGACCGTACATCAATCTCTGCGGCCCGGTCAGGCCCCGCGCCCGCCCTGCCGCTACATGGGTGTGACGTACGCACCCGCGATGCCGCCGTCGACCAGGAAGTCGGTGGCGTTGACGAACGAGGAGTCGTCGCTGGCCAGGAACGCCACGGCGGCGGCGAGTTCGTCGGCCTCGGCGAAGCGGCCCACGGGGATGTGCACGAGGCGGCGCGCGGCCCGCTCGGGGTCCTTGGCGAAGAGCTCCTGGAGGAGCGGGGTGTTCACCGGTCCCGGGCAGAGCGCGTTCACGCGGATGCCCTCGCGGGCGAACTGCACGCCCAGTTCGCGGGACATGGCGAGGACGCCGCCCTTGGAGGCCGTGTACGAGATCTGGGACGTCGCCGCGCCCATCCTCGCCACGAACGACGCGGTGTTGATGATCGAGCCCTTGCCCTGCCGCCGCATGTAGGGGATGGCGGCCTTGCAGCACAGGTAGACAGAGGTGAGGTTGACCTCCTGGACGCGCTTCCAGGCCTCAAGGCCGGTCTCCAGGATGGAGTCGTCGTCGGGCGGCGAGATGCCCGCGTTGTTGAAGGCGATGTCGACCGAGCCGTAGGTGTCGTACGCCGTCTTGAAGAGCGCCTCGACCTCCTCGGGGTCGGTGACGTCGACCTTGACGAAGGTCCCGTCGACCGCGTCGGCCGCGGCCTTGCCCGCGGTCTCGTCGATGTCGCCGCAGACGACGTGCGCGCCCTCGGAGGCGAGGCGGCGCGCGGTGGCGAGGCCGATGCCGCTGCCGGCACCGGTGATGACGGCGGTGCGGCCGACCAGGCGGCGACAGATGTTCGATTCGGTCATGGGTGCTCAGGCCTCCGTGCTGATGAAGACGTTCTTGGTTTCCGTGAAAGCGGCGAGCGCGTCCGGGCCGAGCTCGCGGCCGAGTCCGGACTGCTTGTAACCCCCGAACGGGGTCCAATAGCGCACGCTGGAGTGCGAGTTGACGGACAGGTTCCCGGCCTGGACGGCTCCGGAGACCCGCAGTGCCCTGCTGACGTCCCGCGTCCAGATCGAACCGGACAGGCCGTACTCGGTCGCGTTGGCGAGGCGGATCGCGTCTGCCTCGTCGTCGAAGGGGAGGACGACGGCGACCGGCCCGAAGACCTCCTCCGTCGCCACCGGCGACGCGGGGTCGATGTCGGTGAGGAGCGTCGGCGGGAACCAGAAGCCGGGGCCTTCGGGGGCGCTGCCGTGAATTCCGGTGCCGGACGGCACGTACGAACGCACGCGCTCCAGCTGGGTCTTGGAGATCAGCGGACCCATCTGGGTCTTCTCGTCGGACGGGTCGCCGACGACGACCGACTCGATCGCGGGCCGCACGATCTCCAGGAAGCGGTCGTACACCGAGCGCTGGACGAGGATGCGGGTGCGGGCGCAGCAGTCCTGGCCGGAGTTGTCGAGATACGACATGGGGGTGGCGAGGGCGGCGGCTTCCACGTCCGCGTCGGCGAAGACGATGTTCGGGCTCTTGCCGCCGAGTTCGAGCGTCACGCGCTTCACGCGGGCGGCGCACCTGGCCATGATCTGCTTGCCGACGGGCGTGGAGCCGGTGAACACGATCTTGGCGACGCCTGGGTGCTCGACGAGGGCGTTGCCCGCGACGCCACCCAGGCCGGGCAGCACCTGGAAGAGGCCCTCGGGAAGGCCCGCCTCCAGGGCGAGTTCGGCCAGGCGCAGTGCGGTGAGGGGGGTCGTCTCGGCGGGCTTCAGGATGACCGCGTTGCCGGCCGCGAGCGCCGGGGCGGTGCCCCATGCGGCGATCGGCATCGGGAAGTTCCACGGCGCGATGACGCCGACGACCCCGAGAGGTTCGAGGATCGTGACGTTCAGACCGCCGGACACCGGGATCTGACGGCCACTCAGTCGTTCCACTCCCCCGGCCGCGAAGTCCAGGAGGTCGCGGACGTTGCCCGCCTCCCAGCGTGCGTTGCCGATGACGTGACCGGCTTCGCGCACCTCCAACTGGGCCAGTTCTTCCACGTGTTCATCGACGACTGCGGCGAAACGGCGCAGCAGGCGGGCCCGGTCCGCGGGAGCGACGGCGGCCCACTTCGCCTGGGCGGCGGTCGCGCGCACGACCGCGGCGTCGACATCCTGCGCAGTGGCGGCGGGGACGGTCGCGATGACCTCTTCGGTCGCCGGATTCAGTACTTCGAGCAAGGGTGCCTCACATGCGTTCGAAGGAGCGGCGGAGCTCCCAGTCGGTCACCGCGGAGTCGAAGGCTTCCAGCTCGACCCGGGCCATGTTGCCGTAGTGCGCGACCACCTCGTCACCGAAGGCGGCCTTGGCGATGGGGCTGTTCTCCCAGAGCTCGGCGGCCTCGCGCAGGGTGGTGGGGACGTGCGCGTAGTCACCGGTGTAGGCGTTGCCCGTGCACTCGTCGGGCAGTTCGAGCTTCTGCTCTATGCCGTGCAGACCGGCGGCCACGAGTCCGGCGACCGCGAGGTGCGGGTTCACGTCGCCGCCCGGCAGGCGGTTCTCGAAGCGCATCGAGCGACCGTGGCCGACGACGCGTAGGGCGCAGGTGCGGTTGTCGTAGCCCCAGGCGGCGGCGGTCGGCGCGAACGAGCCGGGCACGAACCGCTTGTACGAGTTGATGTTGGGCGCGTAGAGCAGCGAGAACTCCCTCAGCGCCGCGAGCTGGCCGGCCAGGAAGTGCCGCATGACGGGCGACATGCCGCCGGGTCCGTCACCGGCCATGACGTTCGTGCCGTCCGCGTCCGCGAGGGAGAGGTGGATGTGACAGGAGTTGCCCTCGCGCTCGTTGTACTTGGCCATGAAGGTGAGCGAGACACCCTCCTGGGACGCGATCTCCTTGGCACCGGTCTTGTAGATGGCGTGCTGGTCGCAGGTGACGAGGGCATCGTCGTACTTGAACACGATCTCGTGCTGGCCGGGATTGCACTCGCCCTTGGCCGACTCGACGACCAGGCCGGCGGCCGTCATGTCATTGCGGATGCGGCGCAGGAGGGGCTCGATGCGTCCCGTGCCGAGCACGGAGTAGTCGATGTTGTACTGATTGACCGGGGTCAGCGCCTTGTAGCCCGCATCCCAGGCCTGCTCGTACGTGTCCTTGAAGACGATGAACTCGAGCTCCGTGCCGACGTTGGCGGTGTAGCCGAGCTCGGCGAGCCGGTCGAGCTGGCGGCGCAGGATCTGGCGCGGCGCGGCCACGACGGGCGACGAGTCGTTCCAGGCGAGGTCCGCGATGAGCATCGCGGTGCCTTCGTTCCAGGGGACGCGGCGCAGGGTGGTCAGGTCGGGGCGCATGGCGAAGTCGCCGTAGCCGCGGTCCCAGGAGGACATCGCGTAGCCCTCGACGGTGTTCATCTCCGCGTCGACGGCCAGGAGGTAGTTGCAGCCCTCCGTGCCGTGCTCGAGGACGTCGTCGAGGAAGAACTGGGCGGCGAACCGCTTGCCCTGGAGCCGCCCTTGCATATCGGGGAAGGCCAGGACGACAGTGTCGATCTCGCCGCTCGTGACGAGAGCGCGCAGCTCCTCGATCCCGAGCGGGGGTGTGCGGTCTGCCACGGGAAAATCCTCCTTGGGTCAGCCGAGAGCCATAAGGTATTGCCGAGAACCATTGATTGGGAAGGGGGTACGGCCAGATGTCGCACACGGATGCCGACGCGGGCGCCGACGCGGGTGACGCGGCTGCCGCGACCGACGACGACCGGCTCACGCCGGTGCTTCGCCCCGTACGGGCGGGCAACGGATTCGAGGAGGCCCTGGAGCAGATCCTCCAGGTCGTACGCCTGGGCCTGGTGCCCGGCGGTGAACGCCTGCCGTCGGAGCGGGAGTTGGCCGACCGTCTCGGTATCAGCCGGGTCACGCTGCGCGAGGTCCTGAAGGTCCTCCAGGATCAGGGCCTGGTCGAGTCGCGGCGGGGCAGGTACGGCGGCACGTTCGTGCGCCCGCGCCCCGAGGCGGCCGGCGAGGACGAGTTGCGGAGGCGCGTGGCGGACGTCGACGTCGAGGACGCGCTGCGCTTCCGCGAGGTCCTGGAGGTCGGCGCGGCCGGGCTCTGCGCGGCGCACGGCCTGACCGACGAGCAGCGCGAGCGGCTGCGCACGGCGCTCGCGCGGACCCACGAGGCGCCGCTCTCCGAGTACCGCCGCCTGGACACCCTCCTGCACCTGACCCTTGCCGAGCTGTGCGGCTCGCCCTCGCTGACCGCGCAGTACGCGGCGGTCCGCGCGACCGTCAACGACCTCCTGGACTGCATCCCCCTCTTGGTCCGGAACCTGGAGCATTCGCAGCGCCAGCACACCGCGCTCGTCGAGGCGGTGCTCGACGGGGACGCGGACGGGGCACGGGAGATGATGCGCGAGCACTGCGCCGGTACGGCCGCTCTGCTGCGGGGCTTCCTGACATAAGGGGCGGGATGAGCGGTGATTAACCGCGGTGTAACGCACGGGTCTTGATTTCTCACCCGTCGCACGGCAAAGGTATGGATCCGTTCCATTGAGTCACCCGCCGCAGTGCCGCCGCCGCGCAGTCACCTAGGAGCCGTGCCATGACCGTGGAGTCCACCAAGACGAGTAGTACCGCCGAACCGGCGGACGACTATCTGGAGCGCAGAGCGCTGCGCCGGGGCAGCGCGGGCTGGCTGCTGCTCACCGGACTCGGCGTCGCGTACGTCGTCTCCGGCGACTTCTCGGGCTGGAACTTCGGCCTGGCGGAGGGCGGATTCGGCGGCCTGGCGATCGCCATGGCGCTCATGGGCGTCATGTACGCGTGCATGGTGTTCTCGCTGGCGGAACTGTCGTCCGTCCTGCCCACCGCGGGCGGCGGCTACGGCTTCGCGCGCCGGGCGCTCGGTCCGTGGGGCGGCTTCCTCACCGGAACGGCGATCCTCATCGAGTACATCCTGGCGCCGGCCGCGATCTCCATCTTCATCGGCGACTACGTCGAGTCGCTCGGCCTCTTCGGCCTGACCTCCGGCTGGCCGGTGTACCTGGCCTGCTTCGTCGTCTTCATCGGCATCCACCTGTGGGGCGTCGGCGAGGCGCTGCGCTTCAGCTTCGTCGTCACGGGCATCGCGGTGGCGGCGCTGCTCGTCTTCGCGGTCGGCGCGTTCATGGACTTCGACGCGTCGAAGCTCAACGACATAGCGGTGGACGCGGACGCCTTCGGCTCCAACTCCTGGCTGCCGATGGGCCTGTTGGGCATCTGGGCTGCGTTCCCCTTCGGCATGTGGTTCTTCCTGGGCGTGGAGGGTGTTCCGCTCGCGGCCGAGGAGACCAAGGACCCCGCCCGCACGCTGCCGCGCGCGATCCGCTGGTCGATGGCCATCCTCATCGTGCTCGCGCTCCTCACGTTCTTCGCGTCGGCGGGGGCGCGCGGCGCGAACGCGATCCAGGACGCGGGCAATCCGCTGGTGGAGGCGTTGCAGCCGGGCGGCGAGGCGACGGCGCTCAGCCGCATCGTGAACTACGCGGGCCTGGCCGGTCTCGTCGCGTCGTTCTTCTCCCTGATCTACGCGGGGTCGAGGCAGCTCTTCGCCCTGTCGAGGGCCGGCTACCTGCCGAGGTTCCTGTCGCTCACGAGCAGCCGCAAGGCGCCCTACCTGGGACTCCTCGTGCCCGGCGCGATCGGCTTCGGCCTGGCGGCGGCGACCGGGGACGGTGCGCGGATGCTGAACGTGGCGGTGTTCGGCGCGACCATCTCGTACGCCCTGATGTCGCTCTCGCACATCGTGCTGCGCCGCAGGGAGCCGGGCCTGGAGCGGCCCTACCGCACGCCGGGCGGCATGCTGACGTCGTCGGTGGCGCTGGTCCTCGCCTGCGCGGCGCTGGTCGCGACGTTCCTGGTGGACGTGACGGCGGCGGTGATCGCGCTCGCGGTATACGTGGTGGCGATCGCGTACTTCGGCTTCTACAGCCGCAAGCATCTTGTGGCGCGGGCGCCCGAGGAGGAGTTCGCGGCGCTCGCCGCCGCGGAGGCGGAACTGGAACGCGACTGAGCACGGCACGAGCATGAGGGAGATGAGGGTGAGCGTGACCACGGGCCGACCGCTGATCGGCGTCAGCACCTACCTGGAGGCGAAGGCGAGCTGGGGCGTGTGGGAGCTGCCCGCGGCGCTGCTCCCCGTCGGCTACCCGCGCCTGGTGCAGGCGGCGGGCGGCCTCACCGCGATGCTGCCGCCGGACGATCCTTCGTACGCGGATGACGTCGTCGCCAGGCTGGACGGCGTGGTCATCGCGGGCGGGCCCGATGTCGATCCGGCCCGTTACGGCACGGAGCGTGAGGAGCGCACGGGCCCGCCTGCGCGGGAGCGGGACGCGTGGGAACTGGCGCTGATCGAGGCGGCGTTGGCGTCCGGGACACCGCTGCTCGGCATCTGCCGGGGCATGCAGCTCCTGAACGTGGCGCTCGGGGGCACGCTGGTGCAGCACATGGAGGGTCATGTGGAGGCGGTGGGCGTCTTCGGGACGCACGAGGTGAAGCCGGTACCGGGGACCCTGTACGCGTCGATCGCGCCGGCCGCGTCCGCCGTCCCCACCTACCACCACCAGGCGGTGGACCGCCTGGGCCGGGACCTGGTCGCGTCGGCCCACGCGCAGGACGGCACGGTGGAGGCGGTGGAACGGCCCTCCGGATCCTGGGTGTTGGGGGTCCAGTGGCACCCGGAGATGGGAGAGGACCTCCGGGTCATGTCGGCCCTGGTCCAGGCGGCTTCTGGCTCCTGAGCCCGCAGCGGAACGCGCCCCGGGCGAGGCGGCAACCGGGTGCGCTACCGCGTCAGCGAGAGCAAGTCCCGCGCCGGGCCCGTGGGCCGATGCCCCGTGGGCCACACCGCCCGAAGAGCGCGCCGCAGCAGCACGCCCTCCAGGGGGATGTTCACCAGGCGCCGAGCCGACAGCTCCTCGCCCACCGCGAGCTCGCTCAGCACCGCGGGCCCCGCCCCGTTCACCGCCGACGCCTTCACCGCGGTGGTGGACGACAGCTCGATCAGCGGGCGGGCCAGGCCGCCCAGGGCCGCGTCCAGGACCTGGCGCGTCCCCGAACCCTCCTCGCGGAGGATCAGCGGGGTCGCCGCCAACTCCGCCGCCCCCAGCGGCTTTCGGCGCCGCGCCCAGGCGTGGTCCGGCGCGGTGACGACGATCAGACGGTCGTGCGCGATGACCGCCGAGTCCAGGCCGGTCGGCACCGCGAGCCCCTCGACGAAGCCGAGGTCCGCGTCGCCCGCCAGGAGCCGCTCCGCGACCGCGGTCGAGTTGCCGGCCGTCAACGACACGGCGGTGTCCGGCCGCTGCGTCCGCAGGGCGATCAGCCAGCCCGGCAGCAGATACTCGGCGATCGTCATGCTCGCCGCGACCCGCAGCCGCGAGTCCCGCCGGTCCCGCAGCGCCTGCGCGCCCGCGTCGAACGCCTCCGCCGCCTCCACGATCCGCCGCGCCCAGTCCGTGACGAGCGCCCCTGCGTCCGTGAGCTGCGAGCCGCGCGGCGACCGGTCGACGAGCGCGACCCCGAGCTGCCGCTCCATCGACCGGATGCGGCTGCTCGCGGCGGGCTGCGTGATGCCCAGCTCCTTCGCGGCCCGTCCCAGACTGCCGAGCCGCGCCACGGCGAGCAGCAGCTCGAGCGCCCCGAGGTCCGGCACGCGATGCGCGAGCGGCGTCGCCGACGACGTGTCGTAGCCGCCGGAGGAACCAGAAGACTTACCCATAAACCCAGGTTATGCCCTCATACGGAGATGACTCCTGGTGGGGGGCCCGCGCAGCCGCGACGGTGGACCCATGGTCACCGTCGCCCAGCCGCAGGCACCCTCGAGAACCACCACTGCCGCCACTCTCCTCGCCACCCGCCATCTCGGCCCGAACTGGTACGCCGCCGTCATGGGCACGGCGATCATCGGCGGCGCGGGCGCGACCCTGCCGGTCCACGTCCCCGGCCTCCGGACCGCCTGCACGACGGTCTGGGCGCTCTCCCTGCTCATGCTGACCGCGCTCCTGGCGGCCCGGACCCTGCACTGGATCCACCACCGCGACCAAGCCCGAGCCCATCTCCTCGACCCGGCGGTCGCCCCCTTCTACGGCTGTCTGTCCATGGCCCTGCTTGCGGTCGGCGGCGGTGCGCTCCTCGTGGGCGAGGACTGGATCGGGACGACCGCCGCGGTCGCGCTCGACGCCGTGCTCTTCGTCGCCGGTACGGTCATCGGCCTCGCGGCGGCCGTGGCGATCCCCTACCTGATGGTGGTGAAGCACCGCATCGAGCCGGGCCAGGCATCCCCGGTCTGGCTGCTGCCCCTGGTGGCGCCCATGGTGTCGGCGGCCCTCGGCCCCCTGCTCATACCGCACCTCCCGGCGGGACAGGCCCAGGAGACGCTGCTCTTCGCCTGCTTCGCGATGTTCGGCCTGAGCCTGCTCGCCACCCTGGTGATGCTGCCGATGATCGTCGCTCGCCTGCTGACCGGCGGCCCGCTCCCGGTCGCGCTCACTCCTGCGCTCTTCCTGGTGCTCGGCCCGCTGGGCCAGTCGACGACGGCGGTGAACAAGTTCGCCGACACCGCCGCGACGGGCGTCGTCCCCGCCCCGTACGACCAGGGCTTCGCCGTCTTCGCCGTGCTCTACGGCGTCCCGGTGATGGGCTTCGCCCTGCTGTGGCTCGCGCTCGCGGCCGCCATGGTGCTGCGGGCCCGGCGCCAGGGCATGGGCTTCGCGATGACGTGGTGGGCGTTCACGTTCCCGGTCGGCACCTGCGTCACCGGCGCGGAGGGCTTGGGCAAGCACACGGGCCTCGCGGTCTACGACTGGCTGGCGATCGCCCTGTACGCCCTCCTGGTGACGGCCTGGGCGGTGGCCCTGGCCCAGACCGCGCGCGGCCTGCTCAACGGCAAGCTGCTCGCAGCGCCGCGCTGAGCACCGCCGGCGCCTGAGCGAGTGACGGGCCGTACCAGGTGAGGTGGCGGCCGCTGACCAGTGCCGCTGGGGCCGTGAACTCCTCGGGGCCGTCGTCGCGCGTGAAGCGGTAGGGCTCGTCCGGCAGGATCACCACGTCCGCGCCCGCCGCCCGCAGTTCCTCGATCGGGATGCGGGGGTAGCGCTCGGCGTGCGTCGCGTACGCGTTGTCCACGCCGAGGCGCCGCAGCAGGTCTCCCGCGAACGTGTCGTGGCCCAGGACCATCCACGGGCGCCGCCAGACGGGAATCACCGCCTTCAACCGGGCTTCGGGCGCGGGCAGTTGATCCCAGGCCGACTCGGCTTCGGCCAGCCAGCCGGGCCGCCCCGCCCCGCAGGCGGCGAGCACCCGGGTCAGTTCGCGGAAGGCCCCCGGCAGGTCCCGTACCTCCGTCAGCAGGACCTGGACGCCCGCCGCCCGCAGTGCGGCCACGTCAGGCGCGCGGTTCTCCTCTTCGTTGGCGATCACCAGGTCCGGGGCGAGGCCGATGATCCGGCGCACGTCGGGGTTCTTCGTGCCGCCGACGCGGACGACATCGAGATCCTCCGGATGGCTGCACCACTCCGTGGCACCCACCAGCGCTCCCGGCACGCTCACCGCGACCGCCTCGGTCAACGAGGGCACCAGCGAGATCACCCGTACTCCGGTCACCGTGGGATCCCCTCAGCGCCGCGAGCCGTCCACGGCTTCGACGTGGTCGGCGACGGCCACCACGAGCACCTGGCTGTCCGGCACCGTCGCCCGCCACCGGTGGCGAACGCCACCCGTCAGATACAGGCTGTCGCCGCGCCCGAGGCGGTACGCCCTGCCCTCCGCCTCGACCTCGACGGCGCCGCCCACCACGTACATCAACTCGTCGTTGCGGTGCTGGAATTCGCGTCCCTCGTCGTGGTCGCCGGTGAACTCCATGGCGTGCAGTTGGTGGTGACCGCGGACCAGATTGCGTACGTGGGCGTCCGTCTCGGGAGACGAACCCTCGCCGTCCTTCTCCTCGGCGCGCATCAGGTCGACCGTGCACGCGGGGTCCGCCGCGGCGAGCAGTTCGACGTCGGTCGTCAGGAGGGCGTCGGCGACGCGCTGCAGGGAACGCCTGCTGGGCCGCGCACGCTCGTTCTCGACCTGGCTCAGGAAGGGCACCGAGAGACCGCTGCGCTCGGCCACCACGGCGAGGGTGAGCTCCAGCTGCCGGCGGCGGCGCCGCACGGCCGCGCCCACTCGGAGGGTTTCCTTCTGCTCGTCCATCGCCTCGGCTCCCTTCTGCGCGTCGGTCCACTCTCACCCCTGTTGGGTTTTCTGCACCCTACGCATGTTCGCCAAACGGTTTTGCCCCGTTGCGAGGACCGCCCTCTACAGCTTCCGCCAGTAGACAAGCTGCCCGGCCTCTCCGGGAGCCGCCCCCTCCCCCGGTATGAACAGGCTGACCAGCAGGGCGGGCCTGCCCCGGGGATCGGTGAGGAGCGTCGCCGACGGATTGGCGAAGGCGCGGCTTCCGCCGTGCGTGGAGATGTCGAGCCGGTCGGCACGGCCGCTCACGGAGTCGTACGCGTACGTCCGCCAGCTCCCGAAGTCACCACGCCACCGCTGCCCCTCCACGAAGAGCATCCGCTGCCCGTCGAGCTCGACGGGCGCCCGGTCCCCGAGGTTCCCGCCGTTGCCCCACGCCTGCAGCGCCCGGTCGAACCGCCGGTCGGGCGCCGCGTGCCAGTCGCGGAACCCGGTGAGCGTGGCGCGAAGCTGGCGGTCGGTGTCGCAGTCGGCGCGGTAGTGCCCGGTGAGCTCGATCGTGTCCCCGCGTACGGCGGTGATGCTGGGCGTGCCCTCGGCGCAGCGGGAGAGGGTGCGCGGCGCGTCGAAGCCGCGGTCCTGGCGCCCGTCGAGCAGCGCCGCCTCATCCTCGTACGCGCGCACGGCGATGTGGTTCTTCGGGTCCTTCTCGTACGCCAGGACATACCCGCCGAGCCCGTCGTCGGCGAGCGACGCCTGATGGGTGCCGGGCCCGAAGTCGTGGCGCCGCTGCCAGTGCCGCAGATCCGTGGAGGTGGCCACGGCGGCATGGAAGCGGCCGTCGTCCAGAAGGGTGTGGTAAACGGCCAGGTAGGAGCCGTCGGGGGCCTGTGCGATCTGCGCGGCGTCCATGGTGCGGCCGGTGTGGTCCCGCGCGTCGTAGCGGTGGCCGTCGGCGGCGGTCACGTCCTCGGCGAGCGCGGCGAGCCGTGCGGTGCCGGTGGAGGCCGGTGCGGAGCTCGCGTTCGCCAGATGGGCGAGGAGCAGCGCGCCCGCGAGGGCGAGGGCCGTGGCCGCGATGAGCACGGCGACGCGGGGCGTGGGGACGGTCACGGAGGGGCACTTACGTTCGAGCGGCGGGGAGGCTGCCCAGCCTAGGGAGCGCGGGTGCCCCCGGGAACGCCCCGAGGGGTGGGCTTCGCCACAGGGGCGATGCCCACCCCTCGGGGGTGACGCACTGATTCAGCGGTGCAGCGGAAGAGCTAGGACTGCGGAGTCATCTTCTGCTCGAAGCCCGGGTTCTTCTTCAGCCACGCGTCGACGGCCTTGGGCTCGTTGCCCTTGCCCGCCTTGTTGATCTCGTTCTCCAGGCTGGCCAGTTCCTGCTCGCTCATCTTGAAGTCCTTGAGCCACTTCGTGAGCTGCGGGTACTGCTTGGGGAACTCCTTGCTGGAGATCGTGCGGATCGTGTCGCCCTTGCCGAAGCCGACCTTGGGGTCCTTCAGCTTGGTGAGCTTGTACTCGTTGTACGCCCAGTGCGGCGACCAGAGCAGGACCGCGACCGGCTCCTTCTTGGCGTACGCCGACTTCAGCTCGGAGAGCATCGCCGGCGTCGAACCGGAGACGATCTTGTACTCCTTGTCGAGGCCGTAGCCGGGCAGGACCTTGTCCTTGAGCGCCGTCATCACGCCCGTGCCGGGCTCGATGCCGATGATCTTGCCGTTGAACTTGTCGCCCTTGCCCTTGAGGTCCTCGAGCGACTTCACGCCCTTGACGTACGAGGGGACGGCGATCTCCAGGGACGTCGGGCTGTACCAGGAGCCCAGGTCCTTGAGGTTCGCCTTGTTCTTCTCCCAGTACTGCTTCTGGGCCGTGGGCAACCAGGCGTCGAGGTCCAGGTCGAGGTCGCCCTGCGCGAGAGCGGTGTAGACCGGGCCGACGTCGGACGGCGTCAGCTTCATCTTGTAGCCGCGCTTCTCCAGAACACGCTTCCAGAGGTTGGTGACGGCGATGTTCTCGTCCCACGCGAAGTACGCGGCGTTCAGCGGACGCTTCGCCTCGGCGGGGGTGGAGTTCTTCGGCAGCGGGGCCAGCTTGTCGACGACGCCCGGGTTCTTCTTCAGCCAGGCCTTGACGGCTTCCTGCTGCTTGCCCTTGCCCGCCTTGTTGATCTCCGCCTCAAGGCTCGTGAGCTGCTTCTCGCTCATCTTGAAGTCCTTGAGCCACTTGGCGACCTGCGGGTTCTCCTTGGAGAAGCCCTTGCGTGCGAGCGTGTGCACGCCGTCGCCCTTGCCCCAGGCGCCCTTCGGGTCCTCGAGCTTCTTCAGGTCGAAGTCGCTGTAGGCCCAGTGCGGCGACCAGAGGGTGGTGACGATCGGTTCCTTCTTGGCGTACGCGCGCTTCAGCTCGGCCAGCATCGCGGGCGTGGAGCCGTCCACGACCTTGTACTCGCCCTCCAGGCCGTACTCCTTGAGCACCTTGTCCTTGAGCAGCCCCATCATTCCGGCGCTCGGCTCGATGCCGACGATCTTGCCCTTGAACTTGCTGCTCTTGCCCTTGAGGTCCTCGAGCGACTTCACGCCCTTGACGTACGAGGGCACGGAGAGCTCGAGCGAGGTCGGGCCGAACCACGAGCCCATGTCCTCGAGCTTGTCGCCGTACTTCTT
The DNA here is from genome assembly GCF_059026065.1 of Streptomyces sp. A18. Classification (NCBI taxonomy): domain Bacteria; kingdom Bacillati; phylum Actinomycetota; class Actinomycetes; order Kitasatosporales; family Streptomycetaceae; genus Streptomyces; species Streptomyces sp. A18. The sequence goes on from NZ_JBWLKL010000011.1 coordinate 125,719, forward strand.
CCAGTACGCGGCGTGCGTCGTCGGCAGCCAGGAGTCCGTCTGGAAGTCGATGCTGCCCTGCGAGAGCGAGGTGTAGAGCGGGCCCGCCTCGAGCTGCTTGGTCTGCGGCTTGAAGCCGCGCTGCTCCAGGATCTCCTTCCAGAGGAAGGTGGAGGCCACGCCCTCGTCCCAGGGGATGTAGCCGATGTTGATTTCCTTGCCCTGGCCGACGTTCTTGCCGTCGGTGGCGACATCCTCGGTCTTCGAGCCGCCGAAGGCGCCCATGCCGCCTGCGACGAGGGCGAGGACGACCACACCGATGACTGCGACGGAGGCCTGCGGACGGTAGGTCCAGATGTTGAGGCCCTGCGCGGCACGCAGCTTCGCCATGGTGCGGCGGCCCAGCGGGGAGACCTGGGTGCCAAGGGAACTGGTCATGCGGTCCAGGTAGATCGCCAGGATGACGATCGCGACGCCCGCCTCGGAGCCGAGACCGACGTTCAGCTGGCCGATGGCCTCGTTGACGTCGGCGCCCAGGCCCTCGGTGCCGACCATGCCCGCGATGGCGGCCATGGACAGGCCCAGCATGATGACCTGGTTGACACCGGCCATGATCGTGGGGAGCGCGAGGGGCAGCTGGACGCGCAGCAGGATGTTGCGCGGCGTGGTGCCGAACGCGTCCGCGGCCTCGACCAGTTCCTTGTCGACCTGGCGGATGCCCAGCTCCGTCATGCGGACGCCGGGAGCCAGGGCGAAGATCAGGGTGGCGACGATGCCCGCGGGGGCGCCCATCCCGAAGAAGAGGATGGCGGGGATGAGGTAGATCATCGCCGGCAGCGTCTGCATGAAGTCGAGGACCGGGCGGACGATGCCGCTCACCGTGCTCGACCGCGCCGCCCAGATGCCCACGGGCACCGAGATGACGAGGGCGATGATCGTCGAGACGAGCACCAGGGCCAGCGTCATCATCGCGTGGTCCCACAGTTCCAGCGAGACGATGAACGCGAAGCCCGCGAACGTCAGCACACCGGCGACGGCGCCGCGCAGCCAGAACGCGATGACCGCGAAGATGCCTGCCAGGATCAGCGGTTCGGGTGCCTGGAGCACGTCGGCTATGCCGTCGTAGGCGCCCTGGAAGACGGTCTTGAAGAAGTCGAACAACCAGGCCATGTGGCTGAGCAGCCAGTCGACGCTGTCGTTGACCCACTCGCCGAAGGGAATCCTAGGCACCGCTGACCACCTTGCCCACGGCCTGTCCGCCGTTGTCCTGCGTCTTCTGGAGCGGGACGGAGGCGTCCTGCGGCTCGTTCTCGGGGGCCATCGGCTCGCCGAGCACGGCGAGCAGTCGCGCCCGCGGCACGACGCCGATGAGCGCGCCCTCTTCGTCGGTCACGGCGACGGGTACGTCGCTGGTGGAACACGGCGTGAACAGCTCGATGATCGGGGCCTCGGCCCTGACCGTGGCGGGGGCCGCGGACAGCACGTCCTGTGCGGTCTTCAGCTCCTTGCCCTGGGCCGTCTTCGTGCCGAAGGCGGTCTCGGGCTCGGCCATGATCGCGCCCGCCGTGAGGACACGGGAGCGGTCGACGTCCTGCGTGAACGCGGCGACGTAGTCGTTGGCCGGGGTGACGAGGATGTCCTCGGCGGTGCCGATCTGGACGATCTCGCCGTCGCGCATGACGGCGATCTGGTCGCCCAGGCGCATGGCCTCGTTCAGGTCGTGGGTGATGAAGACGATGGTCTTCTTCAGCCGCTTCTGGAGCTCGAGGAGCTGGTCCTGCATGTCGCGGCGGATCAGCGGGTCGAGCGCGCTGAACGACTCGTCCATGAGGAGCAGGTCCGCGTCGGTCGCGAGCGCGCGGGCCAGGCCCACGCGCTGCTGCATACCGCCGGAGAGCTCGTCGGGCCAGGACTTCTCCCAGCCCTTGAGCCCGGCGAGTTCGAGCGCCACCGTGGCGCGCTCCTCGCGCTCGGCGCGCGGCACACCCTGCACCTCGAGGCCGTAACCGGCGTTCTCGAGGACGCTGCGGTGCGGGAAGAGCGCGAAGTGCTGGAAGACCATGCTGATCTTCTTGGAACGCACCTCGCGCAGTTCACGGGCGCTCAGACCGGTCAGATCCTGACCGTCGAAGAGCACCTGTCCGGCCGTCGGCTCCGACAGACCGTTGAGCATGCGCAGCAACGTGGACTTGCCGGATCCGGAGAGACCCATGACGACGAAGATCTGGCCCGGCTCGACCGTGAAGGAAGCGTCGATCACCGCGGCAGTCGTGCCTTCGGCGCGCAGCTCCTCTCGGTCGGTTCCGTGGCGGAGTTTCTCCACCGCGTCAGCGGGTCGTCTGCCGAAAACCTTGTACAGGTGTTCGGCTTGCAGCCTGGACACATACACCTCTCGGGTTGAACCAAGACGGCCCGCCTCCCCCGCCGGCGGGCCGTGGAGCGACGCGGTTTCTGCCCGCTAGTTACCCGGCGAAATAGTTGAATCCTCGACCGGAGGCGCTCCGGCTCGGCGCCTGCCCCGCCTTACACAGAACAAACGCAAGAGTGTTCCAGTTCACATGTCGTTCACTTTCGCCGACCGGGATGTGGCGCGATCCAGCCCCTCCCCGGCGGGGCGGAAACCATGCGTCGACGGAGCCGGAGCCGGTCCTCTGTCAGTGCCGTGCGGCATGATGCGAAGGTGACTCAGCGAACGCGACGGCTCATGCTGCTCGACACGGCGTCCCTGTACTACCGCGCCTATTTCGGCGTCCCCGATTCCGTGAAGGCCCCGGACGGCACACCGGTGAACGCGGTGCGCGGCCTCCTGGACTTCATCGCCCGGCTCGTCCAGGACCACCGTCCGGACGACCTGGTCGCCTGCTGGGACGCTGACTGGCGCCCGCACTGGCGGGTCGAGCTGATCCCGTCGTACAAGGCGCATCGCGTCGCCGAGGAGGTCGAGGCGGGCCCGGACGCCGAGGAGACCCCGGACACGCTCTCCCCGCAGGTCCCGATCATCGAGGACGTCCTGGACGCACTCGGCATCGCCCGCGTGGGCGTGGAGTCGTACGAGGCGGACGACGTGATCGGCACGTACGCGGGCCGCGCCACCGGACCGGTCGACATCGTCACCGGCGACCGCGACCTCTATCAGCTGGTCGACGACGCGCGCGGCATCCGCGTCCTCTACCCCCTCAAGGGCGTCGGCTCCCTCCAGCTCACGGACGAGGCCTGGCTCCGCGAGAAGTACGGAGTGGACGGCTCGGGCTACGTCGACCTGGCCCTGCTCCGCGGCGACCCCAGCGACGGCCTGCCCGGCGTCCCCGGCATCGGCGAGAAGACGGCCGCCAAGCTGCTCGACGCGTACGGAGATCTGGCCGGAATCATGGCCGCGGTGGACGACCCGATGAGCAAGCTGACGCCCTCCCAGCGCAAGCGGCTCGACGAATCCCGCCCGTACGTGGCCGTCGCGCCGACGGTGGTCCGCGTCGCGGGCGACCTCCCCCTGCCGGACGTGGACCTCGCACTGCCGCGCGAGCCCCGCGATCCCGCGGCCCTGGACGAGCTGGCCGCGCGGTGGAACCTGGGCGGAGCGCTGAAGCGGTTGCTCACGACTCTTCAAGGGTGAGGTGTTAGCTTAGGTAAGCCTAAGCAACATTTGATCAGGGGAGGCCGCCGCCATGGCAGAACGACCGGCACGCAAGGCACCGAAGGCCCACGCCGCGCAGGTGGTGCGCACCGAGCGGCTGACCCCGCACATGCAGCGCGTGGTCCTGGGCGGCGAGGGCCTCGCCGATTTCACGGTGGGCGATTCCACCGATCACTACGTGAAACTGCTCTTCGACGCCGAGGGCGTCACGTACCCGGAGCCCTACGACATCCAGCGGATCCGCGAGGAGTTCCCCCGCGACCAGTGGCCCGTGACGCGTACGTACACGGTCCGCACGTGGGACCCGCAGACCCGCGAGCTCGCCGTCGACTTCGTCATCCACGGCGACGAGGGCCTGGCCGGACCGTGGGCCAAGCGCGTTCAGCCGGGCGCCACGGTCCGCTTCCTCGGTCCTGGCGGCGGGTACGCCCCGGACGCCGAGGCCGACTGGCATCTGCTCGCCGGTGACGAGAGCGCACTGCCCGCGATCGCCGCCGCCCTGGAGGCACTTCCCGAGGGCGCCAAGGTGTACGCCTTCGTGGAGGTCGCCGACGCGGACGAGGAGCAGAAGATCGAATCGGCCGCGGAGATCGAGTGGCTGCACCGCGGGCAGCGCCCCGTGGGCGAGGCCCTCATCGAGGCCGTACGCACCCTCGACTTCCCTGCGGGCGACGTGCAGGCGTTCGTGCACGGCGAGGCCGGCTTCGTGAAGGAGCTGCGCCGCTACCTCCGCGTGGAGCGCGAGGTGCCGCGCGAGCGCCTCTCGATCTCCGGCTACTGGCGCCTGGGCCACAACGAGGACGGCTGGCAGGCGGCGAAGCGGGACTGGAACGCGGAGGTCGAAGCGGAGCAGGAGTCGGTGCCCTCGGCTTGAGCGAGCCAGGGTAGCCGCCCCGCTGAGCCTGGGCGGCCTCCCGGCTTCTGGACCGTCTCCGTCTGCCGCCCGGTGGGGGCCGGCCGCGCAGTTCCTCGCGCCCCTGAAGGGGCCCGCCCATGTGGCTGCCCCGCCAGGGGCGCGGGGAATGCGCGGCCGGCCCTCACCGGCCCGCGGGCGCGGGCGAAGCCCAAAACCGATTCCCCCCGGCGGAGCCGGCTGGCACGATGCCGGGATGCCCTTCATGGTCCCGGACGTCGTCGCCGCAGGCTCACTCGCCCACCGGGAGCAGCCGGTCATCCCCGTCCTCCCCGGAGGGCTGCTCATCCGCCCCTGGTCGCCCGACGACGCGCCCGCCGTGTACGAGGCGTTCCAGGACCCCGTGCTGCGGCGCTGGCACCCGCGCGAGGCCGAATCCGTCGACGAGGCCCGCGGCTGGATCGACGGCTGGCGCAAGGCGTGGGCCGAGGAGCGCGACGCGCACTGGGCCGTCGCCGACGCCACGACGGACGCGGTGGTGGGCCGCATCTCACTGCGCCTCATCCTCCTCGCCGACGGACAGGCCGAAGTCGCCTACTGGACCATGCCGTCGGCCCGCGGCCGGGGCGTCGCTCCCCGCGCCCTCACGGCGCTCAGCGACTGGGCCTTCGACGAACTCGGCCTGCACCGCCTCGAACTCACCCACGCCACGGCCAACGAAGCCTCCTGCCGCGTCGCGCTCAAGACCGGCTTCGCGCCGGAGGGCACCAAGCGCAGTGCGGCGCTGCACGCGGACGGCTGGCACGACATGCACCTGCACGCCCGCATCCGATGCGACGAGCCGACACCCACCTGACCTGGGAACCCGGCAGGGCGCCGCCGCCCGGCCCCGTACTCTTGCCGGTTGTGACCCGTAAGCCCCGCATTCCGCCCTCTCCCCTGCCGCAGCGGCGCGGCGTCGACCCCATGCGGGTCAGGCTGCCCCACGAAGGAGCCTGGGCGACCGTACGGGATCATCTCGTCGAGCGGCTCAAGGCGGGGCCCGGGGTGATCGACGGGATGCTGCGGGACGGTCTCGTCGTCGGCGTGGACGGCCTTCCCGTCGCGCCGGACGCCCCCTACGTACCCGGCGCCTTCGTGTGGTTCCACCGGGATCTGCCGGACGAGGTTCCGGTGCCGTACGGCATCGACGTGGTGTACCGCGACGAGCACATCGTCGTCGCCGACAAGCCCCACTTCCTGGCGACCACGCCCCGCGGCAGCCACGTCATCGAGACCGCGCTCGCCCGCCTCCGCAGGGAGCTCGACATCCCCGCGCTCGGCGCCGCGCACCGCCTGGACCGGCTCACCGCGGGGCTGATCCTCTTCACGGTGCGGCCCGAGGAACGCGGCGCGTACCAGACGCTGTTCGGCGAGCGGCGGGTGCGGAAGGAGTACGAGGCCGTGGCCGCCCACGACCCCGCGGTGGAACTCCCCCGCACCGTGCGCAGCCACCTCGTCAAGGAGCGCGGCATCATCGCCGCGTACGAGGTCCCCGGCGCCGAGCCCAACAGCGAGAGCCGCGTCGAACTCGCCGAGCGGAAGGGCGAGTTGGCTCGCTACCGGCTCTTCCCGCACACCGGCCGCACCCACCAGTTGCGCGTCCACATGAACACCCTGGGCCTGCCGATCCTCGGCGATCCGGTCTACCCGCGGGTGACGGGGCCGGTGCCGCCGGACGACTTCCGGCGGCCCCTCCAACTCCTGGCGCGCGTCCTGGAGTTCACGGACCCCGTCACGGGCGTCGACCATCGCTTCGTCAGCACACGCGCGTTGGGCGCCTGGACCGCGTACGACACATGGGCGGGCCCGTCAGCGGACGATCAGTTGCCCCGCCACCAGGAGACCAGCCTCCGCCACACCCCTTGCCGGGGCACGGATGCCACCACCGGCGCGGGCTCCGGCGCGGGCGGCGGCGGAGCGGGCCGCCCCACCGGCTGAGGCGTGGGGGCCTGCGTCGGCGTCGGCGTCGGCGTCGCGGGATACGCGGGCCGCGGCCCGGGGGACGACACCTGCCAGTCGTTGCGCGTGCTGGGCACCCGCGCCATGGGCCGCGCCATCACATCCTGCGGGGGCCGCGGCGCGAACTGCACCGGCAGCTCCACCAGATGCCGGGAGAGGATGGACGAGGTCCACCTCAACTCGCTTTCGTCGATGGCGAGTTCCACGTCGGGAAAGCGCATGAGCAGCGCGTCCACGCCTGTGTCGGCGATGGCACGCCCGATGTCCTGCCCCGGGCATTCGTGCGGCCCGCCGCTGAACGCCAGGTGGGAGCGGTTGCCCTGCATGCTGGCGGCGAGATCCGGGCGTACGACGGGGTCCACGTTGCCCGGCGCGATGCCGAGGATGAGACCGTCGCCCGCCTTGATCTGCTGGCCGCCGAGCTGGGTGTCCTGCTTGGCGAAATAGCCGACCATGGCGCTGAACGGCGGCTCGTCCCACAGGGACTGCTCGACGGCCTCCGGCACCGTCATCTGGCCGCCGCTGAGCTGGGCGCGGAAACGCGGGTCGGTGAGGACCATGCGCAGCGCGTTCGCGATGAGGTTGGCCGTCGCCTCGTACGCGGCGATGAGCACGAGCCGCAGGTGCGCGGCGACCTCGTCGTCGGTGAGCTGCGCGGGGTGCGCGATGAGGTTGCTGGTGAAGTCCTCCTCGGCCTGCACCCGCCGCCGCGCCACCAGGCGCATCAGCGCCTCCATGATGTACGCGTTGCTGGCGATGGCGGTCTCGGTGCCGCGGATCATGTCGCGGGCGGCCTGCACCATCCGCTCGTTGTACTCCTCGGGCATGCCGATGACATGGCACATCACCATCATCGGCAGATGCTCGGCGAACCCGCTCACGAGGTCGGCCCTGCCGTCCTGGCAGATGTCGTTGAGCAGGAGGTTGCTGTAGCGGTTGATGTAGCGGCGCATGCCCCGGTGGTCGAGGCCGCCCATGGCGCCGGTGACCGCGCCGCGCAGCCGCTGGTGCTCGTCGCCCTCCACGAAGCTGGCCATGGGCTGCCAGGTGAAGACGGGGGCGAGCGGATGGTCGGGGCCCGCGGTGCCGTCCTGGACGGCCCGCCACTGGCGCGAGTCGCGGGTGTACTGCGAGGGGGTGCGGACCATGTGGAGGTTCTCGCTGTGGCCGAGGACCGCCCAGATGGGCACGTCGTTGTGCAGCAGGGCCGGGGCCACCGCGCCGTGCTCGGCGCGCAGCTTCTCGTACAGGCCCGAGAGATCGGTCTCCGCCTCGGGGCCGTACAGCCTGCGCAGGCCGCCGGGACCGAGGCCGTGCGCGGGGCAGCCGGGGGGCGGCATGGCCGGGTCGTCCATGCCGGGGTGGGAGGGGGAAGGGGTCGTCACGTTCGTCGCTCCGGGGTCGCGGAAGAGATTCCGGGTTGCGGATGAGATGAGGTGTCAGACGCGGGCCACCGTCAGGGAGTGCAGGTACCGCATGAGGGTCAGCAAGGTGTCCCGGCTCGATGCGCGCTGCCGGGCGTCGCACTTCACTATCGGCACCACCTCGTCCAGGTCGAGGGCCCGGCGCAGTGCGTCCATCGGGTGACGGGGCGCGTCGGGGAAGTCGTTGACCGCGACGACGAAGGGCACGCCGCGCTCCTCCAGGCGCCCGATCACGTCGAAGCTGACTTCGAGGCGGCGGGTGTCGACGAGGACGACGGCGCCGAGCGCGCCTTCGAAGAGGCCGTTCCACAGGAACCAGAAGCGCTCCTGGCCCGGGGTGCCGAACAGATAGAGCACCAGCTCTTCGGAGATGCTGATCCGGCCGAAGTCCATCGCGACGGTGGTGGCCGTCTTGGTGTCGGATCCGTAGTTGTCGTCGACGCCGATGCCGGCCTGGGTCATGGTCTCTTCGGTCGTCAGCGGACGGATCTCGCTGACCGAGCCGACCATCGTCGTCTTGCCGACCCCGAACCCGCCCACGATCACGACCTTCACGGCGGCCGTGGCCGTGTGCGGCAATACGTCTTCGCTGCTGGGCCCGGTGATCGTGTCAGAGCTTTTGAAGTCCATGCATCACCGCTTCGAGAAGGGAACGATCGGGGAGCGTGGAGCGGACGATCGGCGCCCGCGCCTGTACCAGGTCGGCCCCGAGCATCTTCGTCAGCAGGACGGTCACCACGCTGAACGGCAGCGCGAGATACGCGGACAGCTCGGCGACGGACAGCGGCGTCTTGCACAGCCGCAGGACGACGGAGTGCTCCGGCTGGGCCGTGGGCGCCGCCTCGCCCTGCGCGACGATCAGCGTGACGAGGTCGAGCGGCGCCCTCTCCGTGTCCTCGCCGGTCAGGATGTAGAGCCGCTCGGGATTCTCCGGGCTCCGCCGTTCCCGCTGGGGCGGGTCGTCTCGGTGGGAGGGGTTCTCGCCTTGCGGAGGATTCATACGGCCTGCCCGTCTCGCCGGGGCGGGCTCGTCAGGTGGGCGCCGATCCGGACGACCAGGTCCCGCATGCGGTTGCCGATGAGGCCCGCGTCGACGGTCTCATCCGCGAGCACGGCGAGGTAGGCGCCCGCTCCCGCGGCCATCAGGTAGAAGTAGCCGCCGTCGACCTCGATGATCACCATGCGCATCCCGCCGTCGCTCCGCGGGATCTCGGTGGCCACCGCGGCGGCCAGGGACTGAAGACCCGCGCAGGCGGCGGCGATCCGGTCGGCGGCGTCGGGGTCGCCGCCGTAGCGCGCGATGCGCAGGCCGTCGGCGGAGAGCACCACGATCTGCCGGGTCTGCGGCACCCCGTCGGCGAGCTCCTTGAGCATCCAGTCGAAATTGGCCCGTTGCTGGATCACTTCCAGCCCCCCTCATCGGCGTTGTCGGCACTGTCGGCGGTGCCGTGGTCGTTCTCGCTGTGGCCCTTGGGGAACAACGGGTCGTCGGCCGCGGAGGCCGCGGAGGCCGCGGATTCGTCGCCGTTGACGCCCTTCATGAAGGCCTCGATCCAGAGGCCGGGCTCCTTCTCCTCCTTCTTCACCGGCTCGGGTACGACGGGTCCGGCGCCCTGCGGGGCGTACTGCGCGCGCTGCGCGGCGTACCGCTCGTCGGCGGCCTCCTGGGCGAGCCGCTCGCTCAGCGGGGTGCGGACCCTGCTGCGGCGCTGCGGCAGACCGTTCGACGTCCACTCGGTGACCTCGGGGACGTCGTCCTCCAGCGCGGCGGTGAGCCCCTTGGAGACCGGCGGGCCCGCCGTCATCACACGGGGCTTCTTGCGCCGGATGCCGTGCGCCTCCTCGATGGGCTGGCCGTCGGAGTTCACGCGGGGCACCGCGGACGCGCCGATGCCGTGCGCGAGGCCGGGAGCGGGCCCTGTGGTGATCATCTCGCGCGGGACGATGAGCACCGCACGGACGCCGCCGTACGCGGACTGCCGCAGCGAGACCTGGAGGTTGTACATCTGCGAGAGCCGGCCCACGACGGCCATGCCGAGGCGCGGGCTCTCGCCGAGATCGTTCAGGTCGATGCCGGCCTGGGCCTGCGCGAGCATGCGCTCGGCCCGTGCCCGCGCCTCCTCGCTGAGGCTGACGCCGCCGTCCTCGATCTCGACGGCGATGCCGGTCTGCACCTCGACGGCGGTGACATGCACGCGGGTCTGCGGCGGCGAGTAGCGCGTGGCGTTGTCGAGCAGCTCGGCGCAGGCGTGGATGAGGGGCTCCACGGAGGTGCCGCGAATGGCGACGTTGGCGATCGAGTGCAGGTCGACGCGCTGGTACTCCAGGATCCGGGACATGGCGCCGCGCAACACGCTGAACAGCGGTACGGGCTTGGGCCATTGGCGTCCCGGGCGGGCGCCGCCGAGCACGGTGATCGAGTCGGCGAGGCGGCCGATCAGGGCCGTGCCGTGGTCGATGCGCAGCAGGTCGTCGAAGACCTCGGGGTTACGGCCGTGGAACTCCTCCATCTCGCGTAGTTCCGCGGCCTGTTGGTGGACGATGGACTGGACACGCCGGGCGATGTTGACGAAGGCCCGCTGCGAGGACTCGCGCATCGCCTCTCCGGTGTCCAGGATGTCCAGGACGTGGCGGAGCATCTGGCGCTGTGACGGCGGGAGTTCGGAGAAGGACTCGTCGTTGTCGACCAGGTGGCGGACCACTTCCGAGGGCGCTTCGCCCGACCGCAGCCGGTAGACGGCCTCGGGGATGACTTCCCTGCCCAGGCGGACGGTCTCGTCGTCATGGGACGCGATGCGCCGCTCCAGGAAAGCGAGCCGCTGCGCGTACTGCGTGTGCAACTCCCGGATGGACCGGCCGCGACGCACCGCTTCGGCGCCGACCGCGACGACCAGGAGGGTCGCGATCGCGCCGCACAGGCCCACCGCGATGCGGGCGGCGTCCGGAACCGCGGCAACGGCGGCTCCGGTCGCCGCGGCCATCAGCATGGCGGGCAGCAACAGCACACGTACGTAAGGGACTTCTCGGCCACCGGGAGGCGATTGAACACTCACCATGTATGCCCTCTGAACACTCGTCTTGGGGAAGGAATGGGGGGTGACGCTCTGAAATGGGGGGAGTTTGCCGGGAGTTGAAAGCGGTAGACGTATGCGAACGATCGAAACATCTGGGAACAAACGCGCGAATCTATCGCAACTCGTTTCAACTCGCCGCGCTCCGGGCGAGCTTAGTCCGCCGAAATCATCGCCGAGTCATATTCAGCAACCCTCTGCAGCCGCCTTGCCGGCAGGCATACACTCGGCCCCATTTGCACGCGTGGCGATCAATCGAACACGTGGAGTGATGACATCGAACAGGCGGACCTGGATACGAAAAAGGGGCGGGCCCGGGGGTAAACCCCCGGGCCCGCCCCTTGCTCGCGTCAGCCGACGGAGCTGTAGGCCACCACGCCCCGCAGCAGCTGATCCACGGCCTTGCGGGCGTTCTTCGCCACCGTCGAGCCCTCGCGGGGAGCAGCCGCGGAGATCTGCCCCAGGACGTCGATCACCTGCTTGCACCACCGCACGAAGTCCCCGGCAGGCATCTCGACCTCCCGCAGCACCTCGTCCAGGCCCTTGTCCGACGCCCACATGTACGCCGCCCAGGCGAACCCGAGGTCCGGCTCGCGCTGCCCGACCCCCTCCGCCTGGTTGATCTTGAACTCTTCCTCCAGGGCGTCGAGACGCCCCCAGATGCGCACCATCTCGCCGAGCGAGGCCTTCACCTTTCCGGAGGGCAGCTTGGGCGCGATCGCATCGTCCGCCATCCGGGCCTCGAAGACCAACGCCGAGACGCATGCGGCCAGTTCGGCCGGGCTCAGCCCCTCCCACACGCCTTCCCGCAGGCATTCGCTGGCAAGGAGGTCCAGCTCTCCATAGAGCCGGGCGAGCCGCTTGCCGTTCTGGGTGACCTCGTCACCCCGCAGGTAGTCCATCTCGGTGAGCAGCGCGACGATCCGGTCGAAGGTCCGCGCGATCGTGTTCGTGCGCCCCTCGATCCGCCGCTCCAACTGCACCGTGTCCCGCTGCAGGCGGTGGTAGCGCTCGGCCCACCGCGCGTGGTCCTCCCGCTCGTCGCACCCGTGGCAGGGGTGCGCCCGCAGTTCCGTGCGGAGCCGGGCGATCTCGCTGTCGTCGGCGGCAGCCGCGCGGCCCTTGCGGTGCCGCTCCGGCACGATGTGCCCGGCCTTCGTGCGCAGCGCGGAGGCCAGGTCACGGCGCGACTGCGGCGAGCGCGCGTTGAACGACTTCGGGATGCGCATCCGCTCCAGGGCCTCGACCGGCACCGGGAAGTCCATCGAGGCCAGGCGCTTGACCTGCCGCTCGGCGGTGAGCACCAGAGGCCTTGGCCCGTCCTGGTGCTCGAGGCCGCGGTGGCCGTTGACCCGCCCGGGGATCCCCGGGTCCAGGACGAGCGCGAGGCCCGCGTACTTCCCGGTCGGCACGTGGATGACGTCACCGGGCTTGAGCTTCTCCAGGGCGGCGGCAGCGGCCACCCTGCGCTGGTTGGCGCCCTGCTTGGCGAGCTCGGTCTCCCGGTCCTTCAGCTCGCGGCGCAGGCGCGCGTACTCGTCGAAGTCGCCCAAGTGGCAGGTCATCGAGGCTTTGTAGCCCTCGAGTCCCTCTTCGTTCTTCTGCACCTGCCGGGAGATCCCGACGACCGACTTGTCGGCCTGGAACTGCGCGAAGGACGTCTCGAGGAGCTCGCGCGAGCGGTGCCGCCCGAACTGCTCGACCAGGTTCACCGCCATGTTGTACGACGGCTTGAAGCTGGAGCGCAGCGGATACGTGCGCGTGCCGGCGAGCCCCGCGAGGTGCTCCGGGCTCATGGCGCGCTGCCACAGGACCACCGCGTGGCCCTCGACGTCGATCCCGCGCCGCCCGGCACGGCCGGTCAACTGCGTGTACTCACCGGGGGTGATGTCCGCGTGCTGCTCGCCGTTCCACTTGACGAGCTTCTCGAGGACCACGCTGCGCGCGGGCATGTTGATGCCGAGGGCGAGGGTCTCGGTGGCGAAGACGGCACGCACGAGCCCGCGGACGAACAGCTCCTCGACGACCTCCTTGAAGGTCGGCAGCATGCCCGCGTGGTGCGCGGCGATGCCGCGCTCCAGGCCTTCCAGCCATTCGTAGTAGCCAAGGACGTGCAGGTCCTCGTCCGGGATGGCGGCCGTGCGCTCCTCGACGATCTCGCGGACCTGGGCGCGCGCGTCCTCGTCGTTCAGCCTCAGCCCCGCGTACAGGCACTGCTGCACGGCGGCCTCGCAGGCGGCCCGGCTGAAGATGAAGGTGATCGCGGGAAGGAGGCCTTCGGAGTCCAGCCGGTCGATGACCTCGGGCCGGCCCGGCGTCCAGATGCGGGAGCGCTGTCTGCGCTCGCGCTCGCGGTCGGCCTCGCGGATCATCTTGCCCTTGCGGCGGTCGCGCGGGTTGTACGAACGGCTGGCCTCCATCCGCGCCATGCGCGTGAGGTCGGGGTTGACGGTCTTGCGCTGCCCCTCGCCCTCCTCGAAGAGGTCGTACATCCGGCGCCCGGCGAGGACGTGCTGGAACAGCGGCACGGGCCGGTGCTCCGAGACGATCACCTGCGTGTCACCGCGCACGGTGTCCAGCCAGTCGCCGAACTCCTCGGCGTTCGAGACGGTCGCCGACAGGGAGACCAGCGTGACCGACTCCTGGAGGTGGATGATCACCTCTTCCCAGACGGCTCCGCGGAAGCGGTCGGAGAGGTAGTGCACCTCGTCCATCACCACATAGCCGAGGTTGAGCAGCGACTGCGAGCCCGAGTACAGCATGTTCCGCAGCACTTCGGTGGTCATCACGACCACCGGGGCATCGGAGTTGACGCTGTTGTCGCCGGTCAGCAGGCCGACCTTGTCCGCTCCGTATCTCTTGGACAGGTCGGCGTACTTCTGGTTGGAGAGCGCCTTGATCGGCGTCGTGTAGAAGCATTTCTTGCCCTGCAGCAGGGCAAGGTGCACGGCGAACTCGCCGACGATCGTCTTGCCCGAACCCGTGGGGGCGGCCACGAGCACACCCTTGCCCGCCTCGAGCGCCCGACAGGCGTCGATCTGGAAGGGGTCGAGGCCGAATTCGTACATCTCGCGGAAGCCAGCGAGTGCGGTGGCCTGCTCGACAGCGCGCTCGCGCGCCGCCGCGTACCGCTCGGCCGGTGAGAGGTCCTCTGTCATCGTGCTTTCGAGACTACCGGCCACCACTGACAACGGACGATCATTATCTGCCTTACGGCTCCTGCGGCCCCTCGGGCCCGAGCACCCGCACGGCCCCCGGCACGCACTGTGCCGTCAGCGGAAGGCCGCCGAGCTGCTCCCCGTCCGCGTACCCGGTGACGCCCGATGCGGCGAGCTCCACCTTCGCGGCCCGGAACACGGTGACCTTGGGATGGTCGAGGTGCGTGCCCTTGTAGACCCGCGGGAAGACCTTCAGGAGCGTCGTACGGCTGCAGTCGCCGACGACCGTCACGTCGAAGAGGCCGTCGCGCATGTCGGCCCGCGCGCAGATCCTCATCCCCCCGCCGTACGACGATCCGTTCCCGACGGCGACGAGCGTCGCGGCGACCTCGTGGACGTCACCGCCGTCCAGCGTGATCCGGTACGGGATGGGCCGGAGGGCGGCCAGCTCGGCGATCATCGCCAGGTCGTACTTGAAGCGTCCGGTGGGCCAGCGCATCCGGTTGCCCCGGTCGTTGACCCGCGAGTCGAAGCCGGAGGCGAGCACGGTGCCGAACCACGTCTTGCCCACCCGGCCCAGGTCCACGTCGCGCGTGCGCCCCGCGTCGAGCGCATCGGCGACGACGGCCCCCGCGGCGGCCGGATCGCGCACCGGAAGCCCGAGTGCTCGCGCGAAGTCGTTGCCGGTCCCCACGGCGATCACCCCCAGGGGCGTCGGCGTCTGCGCGACGGCCTGCAGCGCGAGGCTCGCCATGCCGTCGCCGCCGACGGCTATCAGCGCGCGCGTACCGGCATCGACGGCGTCGCGAGCCCGGCGCAGCGCGTCGGCGGCGTCCTCGCCGATGACCGTGCGCACGGAGAATCCTGCGGCCCGCAACGCGGAAGCGGCCGGCTGCGCCGCGTGGGCGCCCCGGCCGCGGCCCGCGGTGGGATTGACGAAGAGGGTGATCTCGCTGGTCACGGCGGGACCCTACAAGGTCAGGTCACGTCGTCGAAACCGTTTACCCGATCCCGCTCCCGGTTGGTGCCGTCGCCGCTGGCCTGCTCGGGCAGCGCCCGGTTCGCGGACACGGTCTCGATCTCTCCGACGTCCTCGGGGGTGAGGTCGAGCTCGGACGCCTCGTCGTCATCGGGCCCGGCCGCGTCGATCTTGGCCTTGCGCCGGTCGTTCATGAGCGAGAAGGCGGTGGCCGCGAAGTACAGCACCCAGATCGGCCCGGCGAGCATGATCATGGTGAGCGGGTCCGTGCTGGGCGTCGCCACGGCCGCGAAGACCGTGATGCCCATGATCATGGCGCGCCACCAGCCGAGCATCCGCTTGCCGGTGAGCACCCCGGTGAGGTTCAGCATCACCAGGAGGAGGGGCAGCTCGAAGGAGAGGCCGAAGACGATCACCATGCGGGTGACCAGGTCGATCAGCTCGTCGAGCGGCAGCTGGTTGTCGATCCCGCCGGGCGAGAATTCGAGCAGCACACGTGCCATCGTCGGCAGCGTCTGGTACGCGAAGTAGCCGCCACCGAGGAACAGCGGGAAGCCGGCGCCCACGAACCCGTAGGCGTACTTCTTCTCGCTCTTGTGCAGGCCGGGGGCGACGAACGCCCACAGCTGGTAGAGCCAGACCGGCGACGCGAGCACCACACCGGCCATCAGGGAGATCTTCAGGGCGAGCGTGAACGGCGTGAGCAGACCGTTCAGCACGATGCGCGCGCACGTGCCGTCTTCCCGCTTCGCCAGCTCGGCGAAGCTGGACTCGCACCCCACGGAGTTCAGGATCGGGTTCGTGAAGAACTCGATGATGTCCTTGTAGAAGAAGGCAGCGACGATCGCGACGACGATGATGGCCAGCACGGCCTTCGCGAGCCGGTTGCGGAGCTCACGCAGGTGCTCCGCAAGAGGCATCCGCCCCTCGGGATCCTGTTCCTTCTTGCGGGCAGACTTGAGCAACCCACGTCCTCATCTCGTGCGGCAGGCCGGCCGTCGCCGGCCTTGGATCAGCGCTTGGTCGTGCTGTCGGTGGGCTCGGTGACGGGACGCGAGCTGGTCACGTCGCCGGGCGCGGCCTGGATGGTGCGCGGCTGGGCGGCGGAAGGGTCGCCGGGCGGGTCGGCCGGGGCGGCTTCGTCCTTCTTGCCGTCCGACTTCATCGCCTTGGCCTCGCTCTTGAGGATGCGCGCGGACTTGCCGAGCGACCGGGCCATGTCGGGAAGCTTCTTCGCGCCGAACAGCAGAACGATGACGACGAGAATGAGAATGATCTCGGGGGCGCCGATCTTTCCGAACATAGGTCTTTACCTTCTCACCGAGGCGGCAGGGGCGGGGCTGCCGGACAGGCCGGACTTGCTGTCCGGCCACCGTGCTGGCAGCGATCGTAACGCTCAGGGGTGAACGCAGGGCAATCCCTGTGCGTACTCCCAGTTGCGGCCCGCGCCTCGCACTCCGGGCCACTTCAGCAGCGTACCTGCCGGACAAGGGAAGTTGACAGGCCGCGGTGTCGATGCGCGTCCCTGTGGCACCGACCGGTTTCACCGGACCTAAAGGACATCTCGGCCCGCACGGGCCACACCGGTCGCCGCCGCTTCGAGATCCTCCGCCGCGCGGTTGATCCGCTGTGTGGTCTCCGTCACTTGCGTACTGAGGCGCTGCGCCTCGATGAAGACCCTGATCGCCAGTACGCCGAGCACGGCGAGGCCACAGAACCCCGCGGCAATCGCCAGCATCGCCCAGAACATGGGCCGAGCCTAGACGGTCGAGTGCAGACGCAGTGTCCGCACCCCGCCGCAGGTGAGCAGTTCGACGATGCGCTCGCCCGCGGGCTTGCGCACCGCGGCGTCGCACTCGGGGCACGTGAACGAGTAGAAGGTGGTGCGGGCCGATGCGCCGATGGCCAACCGCAGGGCGCCCGCGGAGAGTTCGAAGCGGGCGCGGCAGTCGGGGCAGGCGGCCTTGAAGAGCACAGGGGCGATTCTCGACATTCCGGGAATCTCGGACATGATGCTTGTGTTCAACGCCCTTGCTCCTGCCTGTCGTACGACCCGTCGGTGTGCCTGCCGTGCTCGTCGTAGGCCGCGAGCGCCTCACGCGCCGCCCGCCGTGCGCTGTCCGCGAGATCGGCCGGGGAGACGATGTGCCCGTCCCCGCCGAGCCGCAGGGCGAGCCTGCGCAGCGAGGTGGGGTCCGGGGTGCGCAGTGTGATCCGCAAGCCGCCGCCGGGGAGTTCATCGGCGCTGTCGTGCGGGTAGTACTCGGCGACCCAGCGGCCGGCGGGGCCGACCTCGATGACCACCTCGGGGTCTTCCGCGGCGGGCTGCACGAGCCCCTCGGAGAGATCACGCAGCTCGACCTCGGGCGGCGACGACGGCTCGTCCAGGAGCCGGATCTCGGCCACCCGGTCGAGGCGGAAGGTGCGGCGCGCCTCGGAGAGGTAGCACCACGCCTCCATGTACGTGTGCCCGACGGCGAAGAGCCGGATCGGGTCGACCTCGCGCTCGGTGAGCTCGTCGCGCGCGGGCGAGTAGTAGCGCAGCCAGAGCCGGCGCCGCTCGGAGATGGCGCGGTCGACGTCGGCGAAGACACCGCCCTCGGACTCGAAGGTCACCGAGAGCCGCGCACTGGCGCCGGCGTTGTCACCGGCCGCCGTCTCCAGCTTCGCCGTGGCGCGCACCAGGGCCTGCCGGTCGCTCTCGCGCAGCCCCGGAAGCGTGGAGACCGCGCGGGCGGCCACCAGGAGCGCGGTGGCCTCGTCCGCGGCCAGCCGCAGCGGCGCCGCCACGTCGTCCGCGTTGTGCCACCAGATGCGGTCGCCGTCCGTGTCGATGTCCAGGAGGTCGCCGCCGCGGAAGCTGGTCCCACACAGCGGCAGCACGTCCAGGTCGGAGATCAGCTCGTCCTCGGTGATCCCGAAGGCGCGGGCCACGTCGGTGACGTGGGCCCCCGGGCGCTCGCGCAGGTAGGTCACCAGGGAGAGCATCCGCCTGGTCTGGTCGATGGCGTTCGAGGCCATGCTCCGTACGTCCCCTCAGCCCTTGGCCACGGCGCGCAGCCGGTCCACCACGTCGGCCCGCAGCTCCGCGGGCTCCAGGACCACCACATCGGGTCCGAACTCCACCAGCCAGGCGTCAAGACCGTGGCCGTACGGAATCTCCAACTCGTCCCACCCCTCGCCCACTTCACGTATCTGGGCGGCCTTGGCGCGCAGCGGATAGCCCGCCCCCGTGCGCAGACGGATCAGGGCGGTGCGGTCGGCGATGTCCCCCGCCCAGCTCGCGACGGTCTCGCGCACCGTGACCACGTCCGGGACACCCGCGGTGAACTTGCCCGCGCGGGCGCGGACCTTCCCGGTGATGCGGGAGAGCCGGAAGACCCGCTCGGCGCCGCGGTCGCGGTCCCAGCCCGCGAGGTACCAGTGACCGCGCCAGCACTCCAGGGCCCACGGCTCCACATGGCGCTGCTCGGGGCGGGCCGCCGTGGCCTTGCGGTAGTCGAAGACGACGGGGCGGCGGTCGCGGCAGGCGAGCATCAGCGGCTCGAAGGACGCCTCGTGCACCGGGATGCGGGGCTCGAGCGCGCTGTGCGCCCCGTACGGGTCCACGTCCTCCGGCAGCCCTGCGGCGCGCAGCTTCTGCAGGGCGCCGCTGGCGGCTCCGGCGAGGCGTGCCTGCTGCCAGACCTTGGCCGCGAGGCCGAGCGCGGCGGCTTCCTCCGCGTCGATGGTGATGGGCGGGAGCCGGTTGCTGTCGCGGCGCGCGAGATAGCCCACCTCGCCGTCGAGGTTCTCCACCGTCTCGATGACCAGGCCGAGTTCGCGCAAATCGTCCTTGTCGCGCTCGAACATCCGGTTGAAGGAGTCGTCCGACCCCGCTTCCAGATAGGCCTCGATGGACTCGCGCAGCTCGCGCTTGCTGAGCGGCCTTCGCGTCCCGAGCAGACACAGCGCCAGGTTCATCAGCCGCTCGGCCTTGGCAATGGCCATCGACGCCCTTTCTCAACAGTGCTTCCGACCGCTGACCGTACCGCCCAGGGGTGTCCGGGCAAAAGCCGAGGGCCCATGCCAGGACAGGCATGGACCCTCGGTGGACAGGTCTGGTCAGACCCTGGCCCCAGTGGTCGCTCAGACGCCCACGAGGTCGCAGACGAAGATCAGCGACTCGCCGGGCGCGATACGGCCGCCACCGGCGCCGCGGTCGCCGTACGCCAGGTGCGCGGGGATGGTCAGCCGGCGGCGTCCGCCGACCTTCATGCCCTGGACGCCCTGGTCCCAGCCGGCGATGACCTGGCCGGCGCCCAGCTGGAACTGGAGCGGCGTGCCGCGGTTCCAGGAGGCGTCGAACTCTTCGCCGGTGGAGAAGGCCACGCCCACGTAGTGGACGGAGACGGTGGCGCCCGCCTTGGCCTCCGGTCCGTCGCCCTCCCAGATGTCCACGATCTCGAGGTCGGCCGGGGCCGGACCGTCGGGGAAGTCGATCTCGGGCTTCTCGATGCTCACGCTCATGCTCCTGCTTTGATACGAATGGCCAGCTGGGACAGTGTTACATCTTCGCGAGGATGTCCACGGTGAAGACCAGCGTGGAGTCCTTCTTGATGGTGCTGCCCTGCGGCGGCTGGTCGCCGTAGCCGAGCTTCGGGGGGACGACGATCAGGACGCGGCTGCCGACCTTCTTGCCGGTCAGGCCCTGCGCCCAGCCCTTGACGACCTGTGCCAGCTGGAACGAGGCGAGCTGGCCGCTCTTGTACGAGGAGTCGAACTCCTTGCCGTCGGCCCACAGCACGCCCTTGTACTGGCACAGGAGGCTGTCGGTCTCCTTGATCTCGTCGCCGTCGCCCTCGAGGACGTAGTTCGCGACGAGCTTCGTCGGGGCGTCCTTCTTCGGGACGTCGATCTTGGGGGCCTTGCCGTCGGTGTTCGTGCCGACCTTGGGGAGGTCGATGTTGGACTGCGCGACCTCCTTGCCCTTGGCCGAGCTCTTGTTGCTGAAGGTGCCCACGAGGTCCACGACGAACACCAGCGTGTCCGTGCCCTTGATGCCCGCCTGCTTGTTGCCCTCGGTGCCGTAACCCATCTTCGGCGGGATCGCGAGCTCCACGCGGCTGTCGAGCTTCTTGCCGACCAGCGCCTGGTCCCAGCCCGGGATGACCTGACCGGTGCCGATCGGGAAGACCGTGGGGTTGCCGCGGTCGTACGAGTTGTCGAAGACCTTGGCCGTGGCCCAGATCTGGCCGAGGTAGTTGGCCTGGAGGTAGTCGCCCTTCTTGACCTCGTCCCCCTTGCCCTCGATCAGCGTCTTCACCGCAAGATCGGAGGACGGCTTGCCGTTCCCCTTGGCGACGGTCGGCTTCTCACCGAACTTCGTCCCCTTGGTGATCTCGGGAACGGGCCCGTCCACGATCTTCGCCGTCGGCGCGGCCGACGTCGAGTTGGACGGGGACGGGCTGTCGCTTGACTTGGCCTTGTCGGCCTTCTTGTCGTCACCACACCCGGCCAGTGTCAGCAGGCCGGCCGGAACAGCAAGGAGAAGTGAGCGTCGGCGCACGGTGGGGGCCTCGTATCGGTCGATCTTGTCGGTTGGCGTGCGCGCAACTCTACGCATGGAGAAGGGCGCCGTACGAGGAACGTACGGCGCCCCGCGTTGCGTTCCCGCAACGCACCCGCTGTATCAGGGGTTACATACCGGCGATCAGTTTCTCCACCCGGTCGTCGACCGACCGGAAGGGGTCCTTGCACAACACCGTGCGCTGTGCCTGGTCGTTGAGCTTCAGGTGCACCCAGTCGACCGTGAAGTCGCGGCGCTGCTCCTGGGCCCTGCGGATGAAGTCGCCGCGCAGCCGCGCGCGGGTGGTCTGCGGAGGCACCGACTTGCCTTCGAAGATCTTCAAGTCGTTGCAGATGCGGGCGGCCTGGCCCTTCCTCTCCAGGAGGTAGTACAGCCCGCGACGTCGGTGGATGTCGTGATACGCGAGGTCTATCTGCGCGACCCGGGGGTGCGACATGGTCATGTTGTTCTTCGCCCGGTACCGCTCGATGAGCTTGTACTTCATGACCCAGTCGATCTCGGTGCCGATGCGGTCGAGGTCCTCGGCCTCGATCGCGTCGAGCGTACGGCCCCACAGCTCCAGGACCTGCTCGACCGTGCCCGTGCGAATGCCGCGGCGCTCCACGAAGTCCACGGCCTTCTCGTAGTACTCGCGCTGCACCTCGAGGGCAGAGGCCTCGCGGCCGCTGGCCAGACGCACCTTGCGGCGGCCCGTGATGTCGTGACTGACCTCGCGGATCGCCCGGATCGGGTTCTCCAGGGTCAGGTCGCGCATCACCGTGCCCGCTTCGATCATGCGCAGGACGAGGTCGGTGGCGCCGACCTTCAGGAGCATGGTCGTCTCGGACATGTTCGAGTCACCGACGATGACGTGCAGCCGGCGGTAGCGCTCGGCGTCCGCGTGCGGTTCGTCGCGGGTGTTGATGATCGGCCGGGAGCGGGTGGTCGCGGACGAGACCCCTTCCCAGATGTGCTCGGCACGCTGACTGACGCAGTACACGGCGCCGCGCGGAGTCTGCAGCACCTTGCCCGCGCCGCACAGCAGCTGTCGCGTGACGAGGAAGGGAATGAGGATGTCCGCGAGCCGCGAGAACTCCCCGTGCCTGGCCACCAGATAGTTCTCGTGGCAGCCGTAGGAGTTTCCCGCCGAGTCGGTGTTGTTCTTGAAGAGATAGACGTCGCCCGCGATTCCCTCCTCGTGCAGGCGGCGTTCGGCGTCGACGAGCAGGCCTTCCAGAATGCGCTCGCCCGCCTTGTCGTGCGTGACCAGCTCGGTCACGTTGTCACATTCCGGTGTCGCGTATTCCGGATGTGACCCGACGTCAAGATAGAGGCGGGCGCCGTTCCGCAGAAAGACGTTGCTGCTGCGGCCCCATGAGACAACACGGCGGAAGAGGTAGCGCGCCACCTCGTCAGGAGACAGGCGGCGCTGTCCCCTAAACGTGCACGTGACGCCGTACTCATTCTCCAGCCCGAAAATGCGGCGGTCCATGACTGAACATTACGCCTGATGCCCTGCCCTGAAACCGGGTTCGACGGCACCGTTTCGATCATTTTCCGATGAACCCGCAACGACCGCCGAATCAGCGGGGAGTACGAGCGCCCGCGCCGTGGCCAGCAGAACAAGCAGCGCGGCGACTCCGGCGAGCCCCGGAACCGCGAAGCCCCCCACGGTCCCGCCCCACTCGACGACCGGCCCGGCCACGCCCGTGCCCAGCGACGCGCCGACCCCGAACGTCGTCACGAGCCACGAGAACGCCTCGGTGACGGTGCCCCGCGGAGCGTGCCGGTCGACGATGATGAACGCGCACGCGAGCGCCGGCGCCAGGAAGATGCCCGCCACGCCCGCGAGCGCCGTCATCGCGACCGCGCCCGGCGTCAGCGTCAACGGCCAGTAGCAGAGCGCGAGCAGGGCCACCAGGACGGTCAGCCGCTTCTCCGGCACCCCGGCCCACTGCCGCGCCCCGTACACCGATCCGCCGACGAGCGCGCCGAGCCCGATCGCCGCCATCAGCCAGCCGTACACCGCGTCCCCGCCGTGCTCGTCCGCGTACGACACACCGGCGACGGTGATGGAGCCGAGCGCCATGCCGATGAACAGGAACGCGCCGAGCAGCGCGATGAGCCCGCGCGAGCGCAGCGCGCCGAGCCAGTGCGCCTCGCGGGGCGCCGAGCGCCACGCGCGCGAGGGCTTCGACATCACCACGGAGAGGGCGCCGAGCACGCCGATGGCGTTCACGACGAGCAGCGCGGCCTGCTCCGACCAGAGCGCCACGCAGCCCGTGATGAGCAACGGCCCGACGGTGAACATGACTTCCTGGGCGATGGCGTCCATGGCGTACGCCGTGTGCACCTGCTCCTCCTTGCCCAGGACGCTCGGCCACAGCGCGCGCAGGCCGCCCTCCAGCGGTGGCGTGAAGAGACCGGCCACGCCCACCGCGACATACGCGAGAGCGAGCGAATCGGGCCCGGTGAAGGCGAAGGCCGCCATGCCGAGAGCGGAGACGACCGCCGAGGGGAGCTGGATCCGCGGCTGCCCGTAGAGGTCCACCAGGCGGCCGAGCAGCGGCTGCCCCACCGCGTTGGACACGCCGTACACCGCGGCGAGAGCACCGGCCAGGCTGTACGTACCGCCCTCGGCGCGGATGAAGAGCACGATGGCGATCGGGGCGGTCGCGTTCGGCAGCCGCCCCACCAGCGTGCCCGCGAGCAGCCGCCCCGCGTATCGCGTCCGGAGGATCTCCACGTATCCGGCAGCCATGCTTCCCGCCCCTCCGCCCGGCGCCGTCGCAGCCGAGGTTTTACGTATAACGTCGAGTGTCATACGTACCATGAGCGCTCACCGCGGGTCCATCCCGATCACCCCGCGGGACCGACCTGGGAGGTACCAGTAGTGGCCGGGCCACAGCAGGAGGCCGCAGGGCCACGCCCCACGAGCCGCGACGTCGCGCAGGCCGCCGGAGTCTCCCAGGCCACCGTCTCCCTCGTCTTCGGCGAGAAGTGGCGCGGCCGCGTCGCCGAGCGCACCGCGGAGCGCGTGCGGGCCACCGCCCGCGCACTGGGCTACCGCCCCAACCTCGCGGCCCGCAACCTCCGCCTCGGCCGCACCAGGACGGCGCTCCTCGTCGTCCCCGCCCTCACCAACGAGTTCTTCGCCCGCGTCTACACCGGAGCCGCCCGCGTCGCCACCGAACACGGCTTCGGCGTCGTCCTCTACCCCTCCCCCGACGGCATGGGGCCCGCCCGCGACCCCTTCGACTCCAGCCGCGCAGCCCTCGACGGCATCCTCGCGTCCTCCATCGCGTCCGACGCCCTCGCCACCATCCAGGGCGACGCACTCCCCCTGGTCATGCTCGACAGCGACCCCGCGGGCAGCCTCGGCGCCACCACCGTCAACCTCGACATCGGCGACGGCATGCGCCAGGTGACCGAGCACCTGCTCGCCCTGGGCCACCGCGACTTCCTGCACCTCGCCGCGGACGTCGACTCCTGGACCTTCGACGTACGCTCCGACGCCCTCACGGCGGCGCTCAGCGGCACCGACGCGGCCGTACGCACGGTCAGGGCACCCCTCACCGTCGACGACGCCCGCATCGCCGCAGAAGCCACCCTCTCCGCGCCGGGCCCCCGCCCCACCGCACTCGTCTGCGACGACGACATCCTCGCCGCCGGGGCCTGCAAGGCCGCCCGCAGACTGGGCCTGCGCGTCCCCGAAGACCTCTCCGTGACCGGCTTCGACGACCTCACCCTGGCGACCGCCGTGGAACCCGAGCTCACCACCGTGCGGCTGCCGGCCGAACAGTTCGGCGAACGCGGCATGACATCCCTGCTCGCCGTCCTCGACGGCCACGCGCCACGGCCCGACACCCTCCCCGTCGAGCTGGTGATCCGCGGCTCGACGGCCCCCGCCGCCCGCTAGCCCGCACATGCGTACGCCCCGCGCACCGGCCACAGGGCCGGGACACGGGGCGTACGACGAACCGAACTACTCCTCGGAGGACCCAGAGGCCGAGCCGGACCCGGAATCCGTCTCCTCCTCGTTGTCGGACTCGGCGTCCGTGGGCGCCGAGGCACCGCCTTCGAGCAGCCGCGCGAGCTGACGCCCCACGATCCGCTTGAACTTCCGCTGCTGCGGCCTCGTACGGTCCAGGACCGCCACCTCGAGCCGCTCCGCGGGGATCTCCCGCTCGCTGCCGTTCGTGTCGCGGGAGAGCGACTGCACGGCCAGCTTCAGCGCCTCGGCGAGCGTCATCCCGTCACGATGCCGCTGATCGAGATACGCGCTGATCTGCTCGGCGTTGCCGCCGACCGCGACCGA
The DNA here is from genome assembly GCF_059026065.1 of Streptomyces sp. A18. NCBI lineage: Bacteria > Bacillati > Actinomycetota > Actinomycetes > Kitasatosporales > Streptomycetaceae > Streptomyces > Streptomyces sp. A18. The sequence continues at coordinate 150,681 of NZ_JBWLKL010000011.1, forward strand.
GCCGTGCTCGTCCACGATCGAACCGTCGTGCGGCAGCCGGTAGATCTGATCGGCGTCGGCCGTGGCACCCACCTCGGCGACGACCAGCTCCACCTCGTAGGGCTTCTCCGCCTGGCTCGAGAAGATCGTGCCCAGCGTCTGGGCGTAGACGTTCGCGAGCCCACGGGCCGTCACATCGTCACGGTCGTACGTGTACCCGCGCAGATCCGCGTACCGCACACCACCGATCCGCAGGTTCTCGTACTCGTTGTACTTGCCGGCGGCCGCGAAGCCGATCCGGTCATAGATCTCGCTGAACTTGTGCAGCGCACGGGACGGGTTCTCGCCGACGAACACGATGCCATCGGCGAACTGCAGCACAACAAGGCTGCGACCACGGGCGATGCCCTTGCGGGCGTATTCCGCCCGGTCGGCCATGGCCTGCTGGGGTGAGACATAGAACGGCGTCGACACCGGCTATCCGTCCCTTTCTGTCAGTGACTCAGTCAGTGGCGAATACGGATCGATCAGAGCAGCGCGGCCCGCGGACCGTCGGGCTGCTCCAGGCGCCGCTCAAGGATCGAGCGGGCGATCTCGGAGGACTCCTCGTCCCCCAGCCTCCGGAAACCCTCGTCGGAGATCACGGTGACGATCGGATAGATCCGGCGGGCGACATCCGGACCACCCGTCGCCGAGTCGTCGTCCGCGGCGTCGTACAACGCCTGCACGACGAGCGTCGTCGCTTCCTCCTCCGACAGGTCCTTGCGGTAGAGCTTCTTCATCGCACCACGCGCGAAGACCGAACCGGAGCCCGTGGCCGCGAAGCCGTGCTCCTCGGAACGGCCGCCCGTGACGTCGTAACTGAAGATGCGCCCCTTCTCGCGGTCCACGTCGTACCCCGCGAAGAGCGGAACCACGGCCAAGCCCTGCATGGCCATCCCCAGATTCGACCGAATCATCGTCGACAGCCGATTGGCCTTGCCCTCCAGGGAGAGCGTGGCACCCTCGACCTTCTCGAAGTGCTCGAGCTCCAGCTGGAAGAGCTTGACCATCTCCACGGCGAGACCGGCGGTGCCGGCGATGCCGACAGCGGAGTACTCGTCGGCCGGGAAGACCTTCTCGATGTCGCGCTGCGCGATGACATTGCCCATGGTCGCCCGCCGGTCACCGGCGAGCACCACGCCACCGGGGAACGTCGTCGCCACGATGGTCGTGCCGTGCGGCGCCTCGATGACGCCTTGTGTGGGCGGCAGTTGGCGATTCCCGGGCAGGATGTCGGGCTGATGCTCGGACAGAAAGTCCATGAAGGACGAAGAACCAGGCGTCAGGAAGGCAGCTGGTAGACGCCCGGTGCTACGAGTGTTGGCTTCCACGCGTTTCCTTCCAGGTAAGTGACGGCCCGACGCAAGGTGTCGGGAACGTCTCCCAACTTGCCGATGGCCGCATTGCAGTTGAAGCACCGTACGCCAGGGACCCTACCCGCCTCATGGCGGTGATCCACATGAATGGCTGGAGCGTTCGGAGAGATCACATCGGGGCCCGTCCGAGAGCGTCGCCAGGTCATCCGAAGCACAGCGGGCTCTCCCCCACCGACCTTCGGCCAACCCAGCAACCCCCACTTCAACCTTCAGAACAAAGGCGAAACTACTCTCCACCCTTTTGCACGAAGGAGCGCACGAAGTCCTCGGCGTTCTCTTCGAGCACATCATCGATTTCGTCGAGGACGGAGTCCACGTCGTCGCTCAGCTTCTCCTGGCGCTCCTTGAGGTCTTCGGAGCCCTGCGCTTCCTCTGTCTGCTCCTCGACCTCCTCGGTGGAACGCGTCGCCTTCTGCTGTCCGCCGCCGGTGTCCTTGGTCGCCATCTACCTCACCCCGCTCGTTAGGTGCGATGTACTTGATCAGACCCTATAAGCCAGGTCTGACATCGGCCCCGTAGTTACTGCAACGTCCGGGGACCACCTCGATGATTCCCACACGCCGGGTCTTTCAGCCTCCGGAGAGCACCCGAACCAGGTCCTCCGCCGTGCGGCAGCGGTCCAGGAGCTCCTTCACGTGGTTTCGCGTACCGCGCAAGGGCTCCAGTGTGGGCACCCGCTGGAGCGAGTCGCGGCCCGGGAGGTCGAAGATGACCGAATCCCACGAGGCCGCGGCGACGTCGTCCGCGTACTGCTCGAGGCAGCGGCCGCGGAAGTACGCGCGTGTGTCCTCCGGGGGCTTCGTCTGGGCGCGCTCGACCTGTGGCTCCTCCAGGAGGCGCTTCATCTTGCCGCGTGCCACCAGACGGTTGTAGAGGCCCTTGTCGGGCCGTACGTCCGCGTACTGGAGGTCGACCAGGTGCAGTCGTGCCGCGTCCCAGTCGAGGCTGTCACGGCGGCGGTAGCCCTCCATGAGCTCCCGCTTGGCGACCCAGTCGAGCTCTCCGGAGAGGCTCATCGGATCGCTCTCCAGGCGGCCCAGGACGTCTTCCCAGCGGGTGAGGATGTCCTTGGTCTGTTCGTCGGCCTCGGAGCCGTACCGCTCCTCCACGTACTTGCGGGCCAGCTCGAAGTACTCCATCTGGAGCTGGACTGCGGTGAGTGTCCGTCCGCTGCGGAGCGTGATCAGTCGCTTGAGCGTCGGGTCGTGGGAGACCTGGTGGAGGGTCCGCACGGGCTGGTCGATGGCCAGGTCCACCGCGATGAAGCCGTCCTCGATCATGGCGAGGACCAGGGATGTCGTGCCCAGCTTCAGATACGTCGAGATCTCGGAGAGGTTCGCGTCGCCGATGATCACGTGCAGGCGGCGGTACTTCTCGGCGTCGGAGTGCGGCTCGTCCCGGGTGTTGATGATGGGCCGTTTGAGGGTGGTCTCCAGGCCCACCTCGACCTCGAAGTAGTCGGCGCGCTGGCTGAGCTGGAAGCCGTGCTCGTGGCCGTCCTGGCCGATGCCGACGCGTCCTGCGCCGGTGATGACCTGCCGGGACACGAAGAACGGCGTCAGGTGGCGCACGATGTCCGAGAAGGGGGTCTCCCGCTTCATCAGGTAGTTCTCGTGCGTGCCGTAGGAGGCGCCCTTGTTGTCGGTGTTGTTCTTGTAGAGGTGGATCGGCTGGGCCCCCGGCAGCTGCGCGGCGCGTTCGGCCGCTTCCGCCATGATGCGTTCGCCCGCCTTGTCCCACAGGACGGCGTCCCAGGGATTGGTGACCTCGGGTGAGCTGTACTCGGGGTGCGCGTGGTCCACGTAGAGACGCGCCCCATTGGTGAGGATCACGTTGGCGAGGCCGATGTCCTCGTCGGTGAGCTGACTGGCGTCGGCGGTCTCACGGGCGAGGTCGAAGCCCCGTGCGTCCCGCAGCGGGTTCTCCTCCTCGAAGTCCCAGCGGGCGCGTCGCGCCCGGTGCATCGCCGCGGCGTAGGCGTTGACGATCTGGGACGAGGTGAGCATGGCATTGGCGTTCGGGTGGCCGGGGACGGAGATGCCGTACTCCGTCTCGATGCCCATTACTCGCCGTACGGTCATGCGGCCCTCCTTGCCCGGCGGCGCTCCCGTTCGGGTGCGGCGCTCAAGTACCGCTGGTTCTCCGGTGCGTGTGCGGTGCCCGTCCCCGCACTGCGCGACTCGGCGGTACCGAAGAGCCTAGAGCGCCTTTGCGCTGGTGGGGAGATCATTGCGTTCATTGAAAAACAGACAGCTGCGGGTACCCACGAAGGACACCCGCAGCCGCCCTGTCTTCTACAGGTACTGACCGGTGTTGGCCACCGTGTCGATGGAGCGTCCGGTGTCCGCGCCCTGCTTTCCGGTGACGAGCGTACGGATGTACACGATCCGTTCGCCCTTCTTGCCGGAGATGCGGGCCCAGTCGTCCGGGTTGGTGGTGTTGGGCAGGTCCTCGTTCTCCTTGAACTCGTCGATGCAAGCCTGGAGGAGGTGGGAGACCCTGATGCCCTTCTGGTTGGCGTCGAGGAAGGCCTTGATGGCCATCTTCTTGGCGCGTCCGACGATGTTCTCGATCATGGCGCCGGAGTTGAAGTCCTTGAAGTACAGGACTTCCTTGTCGCCGTTGGCGTACGTCACCTCGAGGAAGCGGTTCTCCTCGGACTCCGCGTACATCTGCTCCACGACGGACTGGATCATGCCGTCCACGGTGGTGCGCCGGTCGGCGCCGTGTTCGGCGAGGTCGTCCGCGTGCAGCGGGAGCCGCTCGGTGAGGTACTTGGCGAAGATGTCCTTCGCCGCCTGGGCGTCCGGGCGCTCGATCTTGATCTTTACGTCGAGTCGTCCCGGTCGCAGGATCGCGGGGTCGATCATGTCCTCGCGGTTGGAGGCGCCGATGACGATGACGTTCTCCAGGCCTTCCACGCCGTCGATCTCGGCGAGCAGCTGGGGGACGATGGTGTTCTCCACGTCCGAGCTGACTCCGGATCCGCGGGTGCGGAAGAGGGATTCCATCTCGTCGAAGAAGACGATGACGGGGGTGCCCTCGCTCGCCTTCTCCCTCGCACGCTGGAAGACCAGGCGGATGTGACGCTCGGTCTCGCCGACGTACTTGTTGAGGAGTTCGGGGCCCTTGATGTTGAGGAAGAAGCTCTTCCCCGCTGCCGCTCCGGTCACCTCGGCGACCTTCTTGGCAAGCGAGTTGGCAACGGCCTTCGCGATCAGCGTCTTGCCGCAGCCGGGGGGCCCGTACAGCAGGACGCCCTTGGGCGGCCGCAGTTCGTGCTCCCTGAAGAGGTCCGGGTAGAGATAGGGCAGTTCGACCGCGTCGCGGATCAGCTCGATCTGGTTGCCCAGGCCGCCGATCTGCTCGTAGCCGATGTCCGGTACCTCTTCGAGGACTAGCTCTTCGACCTCGCTCTTGGGAACCACTTCGTAGACGTAGCCGGAGCGGGGTTCGAGAAGCAGTGCGTCGCCGGGGCGGATGGTGACGTCGAGGAGTGGTTCGGCGAGCCGGACCACCCGCTCCTCGTCGGTGTGCCCGACCACCAGGGCTCGCTCGCCGTCCTCAAGGATCTCCTTGAGGGTGACGATGTCGCCCACGCTCTCGTACTCCATGGCCTCGACCACGTTGAGCGCTTCGTTGAGCATGACTTCCTGGCCGCGCCTGAGCTCTTCGAGCTCCACGCTGGGGCTGACGTTCACCCGGAGCTTGCGGCCCCCGGTGAAGATGTCCGCCGTGCCGTCCTCGTTCGCCACGAGGAAGACCCCGAAGCCGGCCGGCGGCTGCGCGAGCCGGTCGACTTCCTCCTTGAGGGCCACGATCTGGTCTCGGGCCTCACGGAGCGTGTTGGCGAGCCGCTCGTTCTGTGCGGATACGCCGGCCAGATTGGTCTGCAGCTCGACGATCCGCTCTTCGAGAATTCTCGTGTGCCGCGGAGAGTCGGCGAGCTTGCGTCGCAGGACGGCGATTTCCTGCTCGAGATAGGCAACCTGACCGGCGGGGTCCTCAGACCCTCGCCCCGGCCGGATGCCGCGGTTGATGTCGTCGTCGTGGGCTGCCACGGTCCTCACCTCCTCCAAGGGGAGCTGGACGCTTCCAGACCCTACCTGGGTGGGTGTCGATTGAAACCCCTAGATCACAAAGACGGTCGGGGTGTGTCCGATCTTCACCCTTGCGCTCTCCCTCACGCCAGGTGAATACCCACCCAACAACATCGGAAAGCGGGCGGTTGTATCGTCGAAGCGTTCAACACCCGTCAGGGCTGGCCCGACTTGCACCCGAGTCGGTGGGCTCGGCGCAGCGATCGGCAGGAGAGATGACCGTGCAGAACGAGGCTGGGACCGGCCCTGAGGGCCGCGATCTCCTGGAGGTCTGGATCGACCAGGACCTCTGTACCGGCGACGGCATCTGCGCGCAGTACGCGCCCGAGGTCTTCGAGCTGGACATCGACGGTCTGGCCTATGTGAAGAGCGGTGACGACGAGCTGCTGCAGACGCCGGGCGCGACAACGCCCGTACCGCTGCAGCTTCTGCGTGACGTGGCGGACTCGGCGAAGGAGTGCCCCGGCGACTGCATCCACGTGCGGCGCGTTTCGGACAGCGTGGAGGTGTACGGCCCCGACGCGGCGTGAGGCCGCGAACTCTTCGACGAGGAAGGGCCTGTGCCCCGCCGTGGGACGGCGGGCACAGGCCCTTCCTCGTGACGCTGCGGTCACACGCTGTGTGCGCCGGCCGGTGTGGATCGCGCGAACGTGCCGTCTTTCCATTGCCACTTGGCCTCGTCCTTGAGATCGGGGCAGCAGCTGGGGACGCTCGGTGTCGAGTACCCGTGGAGTGTTGCGGTGATCACACCATCACGTACGGCGAAGTCGCTGACGTTCTGGCGGTCCTTCGGATCGACGAGGGTGGCGACGACCCGGGCCTTTCCTTCCGTGGCGCGGGTGACGACGTACACGCCGTCGGGCGGCGTGCCCGATCCGGCGGCGCAGTGCACCACGGCGACGGTCTCGGGTCTGCCGTCCCCGTCGAGGTCCCCGGAGGCCTGCTTCTTGACCACGGGTTTCACGTTCCCGCAGGTGATGGGGTACGCGACGGTGGCCGGATCCGGGGCGGGGGCGGGGGCCGCGGCGGTCTTGCCCGACGGCTTGGAGCCCGGCTGGGCGGCGTTCGCGGGGTCGGGCTGCAGGAAGGACGAGCCCGCGACGACGGCGGCGAGCGCGGCCGCGGTGGCCAGCCAGTGGATGGGACGGGTGGTGTTGTGTGCCAGTTCCGGGACGGCGGGGTGCTGCACTAGGAGTGTCTCCTGTGAGGGCTGTGCCGGTGGGGGAGGTGGCCAGCATCGTGCCATACCTCACACTCCGGCGGAACACCGGGGTCCGGGGCATCGGGTCCGGTGAACGGAAAGGCGCCGCCGCCGAGTTCCCCGGTCGAAGGGGGAACTCGGCGGCGGCGCCTTGTCGTTCAGCGCTGTCAGCGCTCCGCGCGGGGTGTGCCGCCGTCGGCGTTCGGGCCGGTGTAGTCGTCGCCGTAGGCGCCCTTGGAGGGGCGGCGGCGGCGCATGGGCGGCTCGACGCCGTCCGCGAGGCGGCGGGCGGTGAGCAGGAAGCCGGTGTGGCCGATCATGCGGTGGTCGGGGCGGACGGCGAGGCCCTCGACGTGCCAGTTGCGGATCATCGATTCCCAGGCGGTCGGCTCGTTGAAGCCGCCGATCTCGCGGATGGACTCGACGGTCCGCGCGAGCTGGGTGGTGGTCGCGACGTAGCAGCAGAGGATGCCGCCGGGGACGAGTGCCTTGGAGACGACGTCCAGGCACTCCCAGGGGGCGAGCATGTCGAGGATGACGCGGTCGACGTCGGTGTCGCTCAGGTTGTCCTGGAGGTCTCCGACGGTGAGCTGCCAGGCGGGGTGCGGGGCGCCGAAGTAGCGCTCCACGTTCTGCTGGGCGATCTCGGCGAAGTCCTCGCGGCGCTCGTACGAGTGCAGCATTCCCTGGTCGCCGATGGCGCGCAGGAGGAAGCTGCTGAGCGAGCCGGAGCCCACACCCGCCTCGACGACGCGGGCGCCGGGGAAGATGTCCGCGAAGGCCAGGATCTGCCCCGCGTCCTTGGGGTAGACCACGGCGGCGCCGCGGGGCATGGACAGGACATAGTCGGGGAGCAGGGGGCGCAGCGCGAGGTAGGCGACGTTTCCCGTGGTGCGGACAACGCTGCCCTCGGGAGCACCGATCAGCTCGTCGTGAGGGAAGGAACCCTTGTGGGTGTGGAAGTTCTTCCCGGCCTCGAGCGTGAACGTGTAGTGGCGGCCCTTGGGGTCGGTCAGCTGAACCTGGTCCCCGACCTTGAAGGGCCCGCGTCGGCGGGCGGCACCGGTCGGTTCGGACATGTGACCAGCCTACCGGCCCGTGCGCGGGCCGCGGACCAGGGTGGCGGCGTCAGCTGGGCCTGGCCATCGCCTTGACGAAGGCGCGCTCCACGTCGGTGGCGGAGAGTACTCCGTAGATCTCGCCGGATGCCTCGACCACGAGGTACTCGGTGGCGGGCGTCGCCCGGAGGGTGTCGAGGAGCTCCTCGCCGGCCAGCTCGGCGGAGATCCGCATGCCTTCGGTGATGTCCTGGGCGAGGCCGCTGACCGTGACCCAGGGGCGGCGGTGCTCGGGCACGCCGACGATGGCCGCCTCGCGGACCACCGACATCGGGTCGCCGTCGGCGTCGACCACGACGAGGGCGCGGGCCCCGGCGTCGTTGGCGCGGCGCAGTGCCTCGGAGAGCGGGGTGTGGGTCTCCACGGGGACGGCGCGGCGGGTCAGGGCGCGGGCCCGGAGTTCGGGCAGGTGTTCGCGGAGCCGGGCCACACGGAGGCTGTTTCCCGCGCCGGTCCAGATGATCGCGGCGAGGATCGCGGCCAGGAGGGCGTCGGTGACGGTGTCCATGCCGCCGATGTCCTGGGTCTCGCCGCCGAGCGCGCCGGACTGGTTGAGGAGGGGCAGACCGATGAGGACGGAGATGGCGAGCGCGCGGCCGACCCAGGCGGCGGCGATCGTGCCGCTCATGGGCTTGCCGGTGATCTTCCAGACGACGGCGCGGAGCATGCGGCCGCCGTCAAGGGGCAGGCCCGGCAGGAGGTTGAAGACGGCGACGATGAGGTTGGAGATCATCAGTCCCGCGAGCAGGACGCCGGGCACGGTGCCGGGCTCGACGAGGCGCATGGCCCCGTAGAAGACGCCCGCGAGGACGAGGGAGAGCAGCGGGCCGACGAAGGCGAGGATGAACTCGCGTCCGGGCGTCTCGGACTCCTTCTCGATCTCCGAGACCCCGCCGAAGAACTGCAGCTGGATGCGGCGCACCGGCAGCTTGAAGCGCAGGGCCGCGACGGTGTGGGCGAGTTCGTGGACGAGTACGGAGGCGTAGAAGGCGACGGCGAAGAAGAGGGAGACCAGGTAGCGGGCGTTGCCCAGTTCGGGCAGGACGCGGTCGAGCTGGCCGCCGAAGACCCAGGTGATGAGGGCGGCGACGAGGAACCAGCTGGGGGCCACGTATACGGGTACGCCGAAGGGGCGTCCCATGAGCAGTCCTCCCCCTGGCCCCTTCTTGTCCTTGGGCGGGGTGGTCTTCGGCGCGGGGCCGTGGCTGGCGTGGGCGTACTCGGGGTGGGTGTCGCCGGGGGTGGGTTCCGGCTCGCCCGCCTGCCGGGGCTCCTTGGTGAGCCGGGCGCCGGGCTGCGGCGCCGACGCAGGACCGGCGCTCGCCTTCGCCTCGTCGGTGGTGTCCTTGGTGGTGTCGGTGGCCGGCTGCTCGGAACGCATGTCGTCCTGGCCGTCGCGGTCGTCCTGGTCGTCGCGGTCGCCCTGCGCGGGCCGCGCGGATTCTGCCGTGTCCACCGGGCGTGGCGACTCCGGGTGGCCGGAGTCTTCCGCGGCACCCGGCCGCCGACCGTCCGTCCCGTCGGACCGCGGCCTGCCGCTCCCGCCGCTCTCGTCCACGATGTCCCCTCGTTCGAAGCGTCCCTCGCCCCTGGCCGGCGCGGTACACGCACGATCATGCAGGGCGAGAGGGTCTGTCGTCGATGGTATGCGGCCGTTGTCAGTGGCGGGTCGTAGGGTCTGTCCTCATGGAAACAAGGACCGAGGGTGCCGTGACGGCCGTGCGTCCGGCGTCCCTGTCGCCGTCACGCGCCAGTGACTTCATGCAGTGCCCCCTGCTCTACCGCTTCCGGGTGATCGACAAGCTGCCGGAGAAGCCGAGCGAGGCGGCGACCCGCGGCACGCTGGTGCACGCGGTCCTGGAGCGGCTCTTCGACGCGCCCGCGGGCGAGCGGACGGCGCCGCGCGCCAAGGCCCTGATCCCGGGCCAGTGGGACCGGCTGCGCGAGGCCAAGCCGGAGCTGACGGAGCTGTTCGCGGACGACGAGCAGGGTGAGCGGCTCGCGCGCTGGCTCGCGGACGCGGAGAAGCTCGTCGACCGGTGGTTCACGCTGGAGGACCCGACTCGCCTGGAGCCGGCCGAGCGCGAGCTGTTCGTGCAGGCGGAGCTGGACTCGGGCCTGAAGCTGCGCGGCATCATCGACCGCGTGGACGTGGCGCCCACCGGCGAGGTCCGGATCGTCGACTACAAGACGGGCAAGGCCCCCCGCCCCGAGTATTCCGAGGGCGCCCTCTTCCAGATGAAGTTCTACGCCCTGGTGGTGTGGCGCCTGAAGGGCGTGGTCCCGCGCCGCCTCCAGCTCGTCTATCTGGGCAGCGGCGACGTCATCACGTACGACCCTCGGACCGAGGACCTGGAGCAGGTCGAGCGGAAGCTGCACGCGCTGTGGAAGGCGATCACGCTCGCCACCGAGACGGGCGAGTGGCGCCCGCGGCCGACGAAACTCTGCGGCTGGTGCGACCACCAGGCCGTATGTCCGGAATTCGGCGGGACTCCCCCGCCGTACCCCCTTGCGGTGAGGGTGCCCGAGTCCGATGAGGACGCGCAGGGCAGAATGGCCCCGGGCTAGCGAAGGAGAGTTACGTGGCGATCCGTGTCCTACTGGTCGACGACCAGCCACTGCTGCGCACCGGGTTCCGGATGATTCTGGAGGCCGAGCAGGACGTCGCGGTCGTCGGCGAGGCCGGGGACGGCCTGCAGGCTCTCGACCAGGTGCGGGCGCTGCAGCCCGATGTGGTCCTGATGGACATCCGCATGCCGCGGATGGACGGCGTCGAGGCGACCCGGCAGATCACCGGGCCCGGCCGGGACGGTCCGGCGAAGGTCCTGGTCCTGACCACCTTCGACCTGGATGAGTACGTGGTGGAGGCGCTGCGCGCCGGTGCCAGCGGCTTCCTGCTCAAGGACGCCCCGGCGAACGAACTGGTGCAGGCGATCCGGGTGGTCGCGTCGGGCGAGGCGATGCTCGCGCCGAGCATCACGCGCAGGCTCCTCGACAAGTACGCGGGGCATCTCCCGTCGGGCGACGAGCCGGTGCCGGACACCCTGCACACGCTCACCGAGCGGGAGGTCGAGGTCCTCAAGCTGGTGGCGCGCGGCCTGTCGAACGCGGAGATCGCGGCGGATCTGTTCGTGAGCGAGACGACGGTCAAGACGCACGTGGGTCATGTGCTCACGAAGCTGGGGCTGCGCGACCGGGTGCAGGCCGCTGTGTACGCGTACGAGAGCGGTCTGGTGCGGCCCGGAGCACAGTAGTTGCCCGGAGCACAGCAGGAGAGAACGAGGAAGGCGGCCGGCCCCCGGAGGGGTGGCCGCCTTCCTCGTTCATCGGGCTGGGATCAGGCCTTGCTGAGCTCCCAGAAGCGGAACACCGTCGAGGCGTCGAGGCACGACTCCACGCCGTACACGTCATCGGAGATGACCGCGTACTGCTTGGCCTGCCACACCGGCAGGATCGGCAGCTCCTCGGCGACGATGTCCTGGAGCCGCGAGTAGTCCTCGTCGGTCCTGGTGCGGTCGGTCTCGGCGGCGGTGCCGGGGATGATCTTCCCGGTGATGTCGCTGTTCTGGTAGCCGTTCTCGAGGACGTTGCCCTTGCCGAAGAACGGCTGCGTGAAGTTGTCCGGATCCGGGTAGTCCGGCACCCAGCCCTTGACGTAGACGCCGTACTTGCCGGACTTGATGTCCCGCTCGTACTGGCTGAATTCAATCGACTTCACATCGGCGTCGAACAGGCCGCTCGCGTTGAGCTGCTTGGCGATCGCCTTCAGCTCCTGGTCGGTCGCGGGACCGTAGCGCGAGGGCGTGGACCAGAGCGTGAGCTTGACCTTGCCGGTCAGGCCCTCCTCGCGCAGGGCGGCCGCGGCCTTGGAGCGCTGCGGGCGGGCGCCGTAGGTGTCGAAGAAGGCGGTGTTGTGACCGCCGATCCCGGCCGGGACGATGGAGTACAGCGGCGTGGCCGTGTCCCGGTAGACGTCCTTGACCAGGGCGTCGCGGTCGAGCAGGTACGCCATGGCCTTACGCACGCCCAGCTTGCCCGCTACCGGGTCCTTCATGTTGAAGACCAGGTGCTGGACCTCGGCGCTCGTGCCCTCGACGACGTCGATCTTCTGGCTCGCCTCGGAGGTGTCCTGCTCGATGTCCTCGATGTCCTTGGCGGCGAGGCCTCGGTACGCGATGTCGATCTCGTCGTTCAGGAGCGCCTTCTTCAGGCCCTTCTGGTCGTCGTGGAAGAACTTGAGGGTGACGCCCTTGTTCTTCACCTCGGCGGTGCCCTTGTAGTCGGGGTTGACCGAGAAGACCGCCTGCTCCTTGTCGAAGGAGTCGAGCTTGTACGGTCCCGAGCCCGTGGCTTCGTCGCCCCCGCGCAGGGAGTCCATGTCGTACGACGCGTGGTCGACGATGGAGCCCGCGCCGGAAGCGATCTTGCTGGGGAAGGTCGCGTCAGCGTACTTGAGCTTGAAGACGACCTTCTTGTCGTTCGGCGTCTCGACGCGGTCGAGCATCGGGAACATGATCGCCGGACCGGCCTCGTCGTTGATCTTCATCATGCGGTCGAAGGAGTACTTGACGTCCTTCGAGGTCAACGCGTTGCCGTTGCTGAACTTCAGGCCGTCCCGCAGCGTGCACTCGAAGACCTTGGTCTCCGCGTCGGTGAAGCCGCACTCCTTGGCCGCCTCGGGCTCAGGCTCCGTGGCTCCGTTCGGGAAGCTCATCAGGGACTGGAAGACGTTGTTGAACAGGAGCCACGACCCGGGGTCGTAGCCGGATGCCGGGTCGGTGGCCAGGACGTCGTCCGACATCCCCATCACCACCGAGTCGCCGTCCTCCCCCGCTCCGCCCGATTCCGAGCCGCAGCCGGCCAGCAGGGCGGCGGTCAGTCCTCCGACGAGGGGAAGGGCCAACCGCTGGTTACGCAATTTCACGTACGTGCCTTGTCGTTGATGTCCGTCGGTGGAGCGAAGCCCGGCGGTGTTGGGTGCCGGTGTGCGCGGAGGTCAGCCGCTCACACCGCGGCCGAGCTCCCACAGCTGCAGGTTCGACGAGGAGTTGAGGGCCCACTCGACGCCCGTGATGTCGTCGCGGGCGGCGATGTACTGCCTGCCCTGCCAGAGGGGAAGCACCGGCACGTCTTCGGCGACGATGTCCTGGATCTTCTGGATGCTCTTGGAGGCGGTGAGCCGGTCCGCCTCGCGGCGCGAGTGCGGGATCAGCTCCTCGTTGATGGTGCGGTTCACGTACGGCGAGCCGAGGAAGTTGTCCTCGTCGAGGAACGGCGCGAGGAAGTTGTCGGCGTCGGGGAAGTCGGGGAACCAGCCCATTCCGTAGACGTCGTACGCGCCCTTCTGCTCGGCGGCGCGGAAGGTGTTCCAGGCCTCACCCTTGATCGACACGTCGAACAGGCCGCTGGCGTCGAGCTGCTTCTTCAGCAGCTCGAACTCCTTCTTGGTGCCGGGGCCGTAGTGGTCGGTCGTGTAGTGCAGGGTGAGCTTGACCGGGGTGTCGATGTCGGCCTTCTGGAGCAGGGCTCGGGCCTTGGCCGGGCTCGGGTCGCCGTACTTGTTGAAGAACGAGTTGGTGTGGCCCGTGATGGTGGTCGGCACCAGGGAGAACAGCGGCTCGGCCGCGTCGCCGTACACGCCGGCCGCGAGTTCGCCGCGGTCGACGACCTGTGCCATGGCCTGGCGGACGGCCTTGGACTTCACCGTGGTGGCGTCCGTGTTGAAGCCGAGGTAGCGGATCTCCAGGCCGGGCGTCTCGATCAGCTCGATGTTCTTGCCCGGGTCCTCGTCGAGCTGCTTGATCTGCTCGGGCGACATGGTGCGCGTCATCATGTCGATGTCGCCGCCCGTGAGGGCCTCGCCCATGGCGTCCGGGGAGCCGTAGTTGCGCAGCTCGATCTTGTCGCTCTTGGGCTTCAGGGCGCCCTTGTAATTGGGGTTCTTGGTGAACACCGTCTTGATGAGCTTGTTGCCCTTGACCTCCGGCTCGGCCGTGTAGGGGCCCGAGCCGTCCACGTCGAAGCCGTCGCGCAGCTTGTTCTTCTCGTAGTGGTCCGAGCTGATGATGCCCGCGGTGGGCGTGGCCAGCTTGTACGGGAACGTCGCGTCGGGGCTCTTGAGGTGGAAGACGATGCCGCGGTCGCCCTGAGTCTCGATGGCGTCGACGTTGGCCACCAGGCCGTCGGAGCCGCTCGGGTCGGCGATCTTGATGTCCCGCACGCGCTCGATGGAGAACTTCACATCGGTGGCGGTCAGCGGCTTGCCGTCGGCGAACTTCAGGCCCTTGCGCAGCGTGCACTCGTAGCGCTCGTTGCCGGTGTCGGTGAATCCGCACTTCTGGGCGGCCTCGGGCTCGGGCTCGCCGTCGCCACGGGGCATCGCCATCAGCGTCTGGACCGTCTGGCGCAGGATGTTCCAGGAGCCCGCGTCATACGCGTACGCCGGGTCGAAGGGCGCCGGGACCTCGGGCGAGGTGGCGAACCGGTCCGTGGTGCCGACGGCGATCGCGTCGTCTCCCCCACCGTCGCCCGCCCCGCCGCACGCCGCGAGCGCGGGAGCGAGCAGACCTACGACGGCCGGCAGCACCAAAGTCTTACGGTTCATGCTCGACGTTCTCCAGAGCTGTTGGTCCCGTCCGGACCGACAACGAGGGGTGGGGTCAGTCGGTCCGTGGGGGCATGGCGATGTTCTCGCGACGACATTAGTCCGCACCACCAGGAGGGCCGGAAGAGACCGGAGTTGAGGCTCCATCACGGAGCGAAACCGGGCGCGGACGCACCGATAACCCAACACGGGAAGGTTTCGTCAGGTTCCCCTCAATCGGGACACAACGTCACTCCACAACTCGCCCATATCGGAGGCTCGGCACAGCCGTGACCGGCTGTCGACCCCCCTTGGAGTGGGAAAGGTCACATCTTCAACTGTTCAGCTGTTTCCGGCCATCAGGCCGTGCAGGAAAGGCAGATCGACGTGTTCGAGGGACGGGACGACGGTCCTGCCGGACGCCGGGACGATGGGCGCGACGGACGGTACGGCCACCACCCTGCAGCCCGCGGCCTCGGCCGACGCGACGCCGGTCGCGGTGTCCTCGATGACGGCACATCTGGCCGGTTCCGCGCCAACCCCGGCCGCCGCGAGGAGATACGGGTCGGGGTGCGGCTTGGTCCGGGTCACCTCGTCGCCCGCGACGGTGAGGGTGAAGTGGTGGGATCCGATCGAGTCGAGCACGCGGTCGATGATGCGCCGGTGCGACGCGGAGACCAGTGCCATCGGCACCTCGTGCGCGGCGAGTTCGGCGAGCAGTCTGGCGGCTCCCGGCATCAGCGGCAGGGCGCGGCCGATACGGTCCTCGAAGCCGTCGTTGAGCAGCACGGTCAGCTCGGGAACCGTGATGTCGGCGCCGGTGGACGCGATGAGGAAACCGGCGCTGCGCGTCATGGGACCGCCGACGACCACGTCACGCCAGGCCTCGTCGAGCGTATGTCCGAGTGCGGCGAAGACCTCGACCTCGGCGTCCCACCAGAACCCCTCGGTGTCCACGAGTGTTCCGTCCATGTCGAGGAGCACCGCCTGCAGAGCGGAGCCTTCGGCCGTTCGGGTACCGAGCGCGGGAACCGTACTGGTCATTCGGGCACACCTCCATGAGGGACGAGAAGGCCGGTTGCTCCCTTTTGACGGGTGAGCAACCGGCCTGCACTGGACCGACAAGTGTACGACTTGACCGCTTAGCGCGCGTTGAAGTATTTCGCCTCGGGGTGGTGGATGACGATCGCGTCGGTGGACTGCTCGGGGTGGAGCTGGAACTCCTCGGAGAGCTCCACGCCGATCCGCTCCGGCTCCAGGAGCTCGGCGATCTTGGCGCGATCCTCCAGGTCGGGGCAGGCGCCGTAGCCGAGCGAGAAGCGCGCGCCGCGGTACTTCAGGGCGAACATGTCCTCGACGTCGGCGGGGTCCTCCCCCGCGAAGCCGAGTTCGGCGCGCACGCGTGCGTGCCAGTACTCGGCGAGTGCCTCGGCCAACTGGACGGACAGGCCGTGCAGTTCGAGGTAGTCGCGGTAGGAGTCGGCGGCGAACAGCTCGGCGGTGGCCTCGCCGATCTTCGAGCCGACGGTGACGACCTGGAGGCCGACCACGTCGGTCTCGCCGGACTCCTCCGGACGGAAGAAGTCCGCCAGGCACAGACGCTTCCCGCGGCGCTGGCGCGGGAAGGTGAAGCGGGTGCGCTCGTTGCCCTGGTCGTCCAGGATGATCAGGTCGTCGCCCTTGGAGACGCAGGGGAAGTAGCCGTAGACGACGGCCGCCTCCAGCATGTTCTTGGTGTGCAGCTCATCCAGCCAGCCGCGCAGGTGGGGCCGCCCCTCGGTCTCGACGAGCTCCTCGTAGGAGGGCCCGTCACCCGTCCTGGCCTGCTTGAGGCCCCACTGGCCCTTGAACAGGGCGCCCTCGTCCAGCCAGGACGCGTACTCCTTGAGCTGGATGCCCTTGACGACACGGGTGCCCCAGAACGGCGGGGTGGGGACGGGGTTGTCGACGGAGACGTCCGAGCGTGCGGGGCCCTCGTCCTCGCTGACCTCCAGGACGGGGGTGTCCTTCTTGGCCACTCGGCGCTGTTTGAGCTCGGGCAGGGTGGCGCCGGGCACGCCGCGCTTGACCGCGATGAGGGCGTCCATCAGGCGCAGGCCCTCGAACGCGTCGCGGGCGTAGCGGACCTCGCCCTCGTAGATCTCGTGGAGATCCTGCTCGACATACGCGCGGGTCAGTGCCGCGCCGCCGAGGATGACGGGGAAGTCGGCGGCCATCTTGCGCTGGTTGAGCTCCTCCAGGTTCTCCTTCATGATCACCGTGGACTTCACAAGGAGACCCGACATGCCGATCACATCCGCACGGTGCTCGGCCGCCGCGTCCAGGATCGCCGCCACCGGCTGCTTGATGCCGAGGTTGACGACGTTGTAGCCGTTGTTGGACAGGATGATGTCGACGAGGTTCTTGCCGATGTCATGCACGTCGCCGCGCACGGTGGCCAGGACGATGGTGCCCTTGCCCTCGGAGTCCGACTTCTCCATGTGGGGTTCGAGGTGGGCGACCGCGGTCTTCATCACCTCGGCGGACTGCAGCACGAACGGCAGCTGCATCTGACCGGAGCCGAACAGCTCGCCGACGACCTTCATGCCCTCCAGGAGGGTGTCGTTGACGATGTCCAGGGCCGGACGGGACTCCAGCGCCTCATCCAGGTCGGCCTCCAGGCCGTTCTTCTCCCCGTCGATGATGCGCCGCTGCAGACGCTCGTCCAGCGGCAGGGCGAGGAGCTCCTCGGCCTTGCCCGCCTTCATCGACTTCATGTTGACGCCCTCGAAAAGCTCCATGAGCTTCTGCAAAGGGTCATAACCCTCGGCGCGGCGGTCATAGATCAGGTCGTGGGCCGCCTTGACCTGCTCCTCCTCCAACCGTGCGATCGGCAGGATCTTCGAGGCGTGCACGATCGCCGAGTCCAGGCCCGCCTTCACGCACTCGTCCAGGAACACCGAGTTCAGCACGACCCGGGCCGCCGGGTTCAGACCAAAGGAAATGTTCGACAGACCCAGGGTCGTCTGCACGTCCGGATGGCGCTTCTTCAGCTCACGGATCGCCTCGATCGTCGCGATGCCGTCCTTACGTGACTCCTCCTGACCCGTGCAGATCGTGAAGGTCAGGCAGTCGATGAGGATGTCCGACTCATGGACACCCCAGGTGCCCGTCAGGTCGTTGATGAGGCGCTCGGCGATGGCCACCTTGTGCTCGACCGTGCGGGCCTGGCCCTCCTCATCGATCGTCAGCGCGATCAGCGCCGCGCCGTGTTCCCTGGCCAGCGCCGTGACCTTCGCGAAACGCGACTCCGGGCCATCCCCGTCCTCATAGTTGACCGAGTTGATGACCGCCCGGCCGCCCAGCTTCTCCAACCCCGCCTGAAGGACCGGCAGTTCAGTGGAATCCAGCACGATCGGCAGGGTCGAGGCGGTGGCGAAACGCCCCGCCAGCTCCGCCATGTCCGCAACGCCGTCACGGCCCACATAGTCGACACACAGGTCGAGCATGTGCGCGCCCTCACGGATCTGGTCGCGGGCCATCTCCACACAGTCGTCCCAGCGGGCCTCCAGCATCGCCTCACGGAACTTCTTCGACCCGTTGGCGTTCGTCCGCTCACCGATCGCCATATACGCCGTGTCCTGACGGAACGGGACGGTCTGGTAGAGCGAGGCGGCGCCCGGCTCGGGGCGCGGCTCCCGGCGGGTCGTCTCCACGCCGCGGACCCGCTCGACGACCTGGCGCAGGTGCTCCGGCGTCGTGCCGCAGCAGCCGCCCACCAGGGAGAGGCCGTACTCGCGGACGAAGGTCTCCTGGGCATCGGCCAGCTCCGCCTCGGTCAGCGGGTAGTGGGCGCCGTTCTTGCCCAGGACCGGCAGGCCTGCGTTGGGCATGCAGGAGATCGGCACACGCGAGTGGCGGGCCAGATAGCGCAGGTGCTCGCTCATCTCCGCCGGCCCCGTGGCACAGTTCAGGCCGATCATGTCGATACCCAGCGGCTCCAGAGCGGTCAGCGCGGCACCGATCTCCGAACCCAGCAGCATCGTGCCCGTCGTCTCGACCGTGACCGAACAGATCAGCGGGAGGTTCGTGCCAGTGGCCTCCAGGGCGCGGCGGGCACCGAGGATCGCGGACTTCGTCTGCAGCAGGTCCTGGGTGGTCTCCACCAGGAGCGCGTCCGCACCGCCCGCGATCATGCCTTCGGCGTTGATCTGGTAGGCGTCACGCAACGTCGTGTACGGGGCGTGGCCCAACGTCGGCAGCTTCGTACCCGGGCCCATCGAGCCCAGCACCCACCGCTGCTGCCCGGTCTTCTCCGTGAACTCATCGGCGACCTCACGCGCGATCCGCGCACCCGCCTCCGACAGCTCGAAGTTCCGCTCCGGAATGTCGTACTCGCTCAAAGCGGCGAAGTTCGTGCCGAACGTGTTCGTCTCCACGCAGTCGACACCGACCGCGAAATACTCCTCATGAACCGAACGGACGATGTCCGGCCGGGTCACATTCAAGATCTCGTTACAGCCCTCGAGGTTCTGGAAGTCCTCGAGCGTGGGGTCCTGCGCCTGCAGCATCGTGCCCATCGCACCGTCCGCCACCACCACACGAGTGGCGAGGGCTTCGCGGAGGGCATCGGCTCGGGTTCCGTTCGAGGAACCGGAGGAGGGGGTCGGCAACGAGGCCATGAAAGAGCTCCCTGATGTGCGACGGCTGTCGGCTTTGCGCTTCGGAGGAAGGCGCACTCGGTCAGGGTAACGGGACGAAGGTCCATGGCGCGCGGGTGTTCACGGGGCGGACGCCCCGCCCACCCACCGCGTCTGAGGCGGTATGGCTCGAGGCGCGCGCGAAACGGCGAGAAACACCGACTGCCGCTCTGTCGCGGGAGGTCGACAACGACCGATAGTGTTCAGCATTGTCGAACGTTGGAATCAGAGGGGACGGAGGAAGGGGCTGCGATGGCACGGAACATCCAGTCGCTCGAGCGAGCCGCCGCGATGCTGCGGCTCCTCGCGGGCGGAGAGCGACGGCTCGGCCTCTCGGAGATCGCGTCCGCCCTTGGCCTCGCCAAGGGCACGGCCCACGGCATCCTGCGCACCCTGCAGGCCGAAGGGTTCGTCGAGCAGGACTCCGCATCGGGCCGCTATCAGCTCGGCGCCGAGCTCCTGCGCCTGGGCAACAGCTACCTGGACGTGCACGAGCTGCGGGCCCGCGCCCTCGTGTGGACCGACGACCTGGCCCGCTCCAGCGGCGAGAGCGTCTACCTCGGGGTCCTGCACCAGCAGGGCGTCCTGATCGTGCACCACGTCTTCCGGCCCGACGACAGCCGCCAGGTCCTCGAAGTGGGGGCGATGCAGCCGCTGCACTCCACGGCGCTCGGCAAGGTGCTCGCCGCCTACGACCCCGTGGCACACAGCGAGGCCGCCGAGGCCGACTGGCCGGCCCTCACCACGCGCACCGTGGTGGACCCCGAAGCCTTCGAGGGCGTCCTCGACATGACCCGCGCGCGCGGGTACGCCGCCGACGTCGAGGAGACGTGGGAGGGCATCGCCTCCGTGGCCGCCCCCATTCATGACCGGCGCCGCATGCCGGTCGGCGCCGTCGGCATCACCGGCGCGGTGGAACGGGTCCAGAAGGGCGGGGAGCTGCGCCCCGATCTGATCGCGGCCGTACGGGACTGCGCCCGCGCCGTGTCGCGGGACCTGGGTGCCGGGCGCTTCTAGCTCCGCTGGTGGGCCCGTGCCGAATCTGCGGGCCGTCCGTGGCTGGTCGCGCCCGTGCGGCGGAGCCGCACATCGACCCATCCCCGCGCCCCTTGCGGGGCGCATCATCCCGCCACTCAACATGCAGGTCACACCTTTCCGCGCGACCATCGTTGAACTGCGTTTCACCCCGTGGCGACCCTGCCACGACCGATAACCCGGAACGATCAATAACGATCGTGTTTTCAATAACAGAACTCTTGACGGGCAAGTAACCCCGGGGTGAGACTCGCGTCCATCGGTCGGCATTGTCGAACACCTACCGGCATTACGCGCTAGAGTGTGACAAGGCCAAGGGCCGGCAACGACCTCACCTGAGGTCGCGGACCACCGGAGGGACCCGGGGTTCGCCTTCCCCTGGACGAAGGACAAAGGAGTCGCGGGTGTCCAGCTCCGACATCTTCATCGGCGAGACCATCGGTACCGCCATTCTCGTTTTGCTCGGCGGTGGCGTCTGCGCCGCCGTAACGCTCAAGGCCTCGAAGGCCAAGGACGCAGGCTGGCTCGCGATCACCTTCGGGTGGGGTTTCGCGGTGCTGACCGGCGCATACCTGGCGGGTGGCGTGTCAGGCGCCCACCTCAACCCGGCGGTCACCGTCGGACTCGCCATCGAGGGCGGGACCAAGTGGAGCGATGTTCCGCTCTACTTCGCCTCCCAGCTGCTCGGCGCGATCATCGGCGCCGTCCTGGTCTGGCTCACGTACATGGGCCAGTTCAAGGCGCACCTCACCGACCCGTCGATCCTCGCCGCCCAGCCGGCGGATGAGGGCCTCGTCGACCAGAAGGCCGCGCCCAAGGCAGGACCGGTGCTCGGCATCTTCTCCACGGGCCCCGAAATCCGGAACTACGCGCAGAACGTGATGACGGAGATCATCGCGACCGTCGTGCTGGTCCTCGCGATCCTCACCCAGGGCCTGAACGACAACGGCAACGGCATCGGCGTCCTCGGTGCGCTGATCACCGCACTCGTCGTGGTCGGCATCGGCCTGTCTCTCGGTGGCCCCACGGGCTACGCGATCAACCCGGTCCGTGACCTGGGTCCGCGCATCGTGCACTCCCTGCTCCCGCTGCCCAACAAGGGCGGCTCGGACTGGACGTACGCATGGGTGCCGATCGCCGGTCCGCTGATCGGCGGCGCCATCGCGGGCGGTATCTACAACATCGCGTTCAAGTAGGAACGCGACCGTTGCCAATGACCGCCCCAGACGCCTGAGACAGACCGCCGAGCAAGAATTCAGGAGCACACCGTGACCACCGACGCACACACCGCCGGCCCCTTCATCGCGGCCATCGACCAGGGCACCACCTCCAGCCGCTGCATCGTCTTCGACAAGGACGGCCGGATCGTCTCGGTCGATCAGAAGGAGCACGAGCAGATCTTCCCGAAGCCGGGCTGGGTCGAGCACGACGCGACCGAGATCTGGACGAACGTCCAGGAAGTCGTCGCGAGCGCCATCTCCAAGGCGGGCATCACCCACGAGGACATCAAGGCGATCGGCATCACCAACCAGCGTGAGACCACGCTGCTCTGGGACAAGAACACCGGCGAGCCGGTGCACAACGCCATCGTCTGGCAGGACACCCGTACCGACGCCCTGTGCAAGGAGCTCGGCCGCAACGTCGGGCAGGACCGCTTCCGCCGCGAGACGGGCCTGCCGCTGGCCAGCTACTTCGCCGGGCCGAAGGCCCGCTGGCTGCTCGACAACGTCGAGGGCCTGCGCGAGCGCGCCGAGGCGGGCGACATCCTCTTCGGCACCATGGACTCCTGGGTCATCTGGAACCTGACGGGTGGTGTCAACGGCGGCAAGCACGTCACCGACGTCACCAACGCGTCGCGCACCATGCTGATGAACCTGCACACCATGAAGTGGGACGAGAAGATCGCCGAGTCGATCGGCGTCCCGATGGCGATGCTCCCCGAGATCCGCTCCTCCGCCGAGGTCTACGGCGAGGTCACCGGCGGCAAGCTCGGCGACGTCCTGCCCGGCATCCCCGTGGCCTCCGCGCTCGGCGACCAGCAGGCGGCCCTCTTCGGGCAGACCTGTTTCGCCAAGGGTGAGGCCAAGTCCACGTACGGCACCGGCACCTTCATGCTGATGAACACCGGTGAGTCGGCCATCAACTCCTACTCGGGCCTGCTGACCACCGTCGGCTACCAGATCGGCGACCAGAAGCCGGTCTACGCCCTCGAGGGTTCCATCGCCGTCACCGGTTCGCTGGTGCAGTGGATGCGCGACCAGATGGGCCTGATCAACTCCGCCGCCGAGATCGAGACGCTCGCGTCGTCGGTCGAGGACAACGGCGGCGCCTACTTCGTACCGGCCTTCTCCGGCCTCTTCGCCCCGTACTGGCGTTCCGACGCCCGCGGTGTGATCGCCGGTCTCACCCGGTACGTCACCAAGGCGCACATCGCGCGCGCCGTCCTGGAGGCCACGGCCTGGCAGACCCGTGAGATCACCGACGCCATGACGAAGGACTCCGGCGTCGAGCTCACGGCCCTGAAGGTCGACGGCGGCATGACCTCCAACAACCTGCTGATGCAGACGCTCTCGAACTTCCTCGACGCACCGGTGGTGCGCCCGATGGTGGCCGAGACGACCTGCCTCGGCGCCGCCTACGCCGCCGGTCTCGCCGTCGGCTTCTGGTCCGGCACCGACGAGCTGCGCGCCAACTGGCGCCGGGCGGCGGAGTGGACCCCCCGCATGGACGCGGACACCCGCGCCCGTGAGTACAAGAGCTGGCTCAAGGCCGTAGAGCGTTCCATGGGCTGGCTCGACGAAAGTGGCGAGGAGTAATCAACATGACCACCCTGCAGAGCGTCCCTGCCCTCGGGACGCATCCGGCTGCCGGTTCCAACCCGAGCCGCGCCGAGACCCGGGAGCAGCTTTCCAAGGCGACGTACGACCTCCTGGTGATCGGCGGCGGGATCCTGGGCATCTCCACCGCCTGGCATGCCGCGCAGTCGGGACTGCGGGTGGCCCTGGTGGACGCCGGTGACTTCGCCGGCGCCACCTCCTCCGCCTCCTCCAAGCTCCTCCACGGCGGTCTGCGCTACCTGCAGACCGGCGCGGTGAAGCTGGTCGCGGAGAACCACTTCGAGCGTCGCGCGGTGTCGCGTCAGGTGGCCCCCCACCTGGCGAACCCGCTCACCTTCTACCTGCCCGTCTACAAGGGCGGCCCGCACGGCGCCGCCAAGCTGGGCGCGGGCGTCTTCGCGTACAGCGCGCTGTCCGCGTTCGGCGACGGCGTCGGCCACCTGCTCAGCCCCTCGAAGGCGGCGCAGGACGTGCCGGAGCTGCGCACCGACAACCTCAAGGCCGTCGCCGTCTACGGCGACGACCAGATGAACGACTCGCGCATGGCCCTGATGACGGTCCGCGCGGCCGTCGAGGCCGGCGCCGCCGTCCTGAACCACGCCGAGGTTACCGGCCTGCGCTTCACCAGCGGCCGGGTCACGGGCGCGGAGCTCAAGGACCGCATGAGCGGCGACGAGTTCGGCGTGAACGCGCGCCTCGTGCTCAACGCGACCGGGCCGTGGGTCGACCACCTGCGCAAGATGGAGAACCCCGACGCGGCCCCCTCCATCCGCCTCTCCAAGGGCGCGCACCTGGTCCTCAAGCGCACCGCCCCCTGGAAGGCCGCGCTGGCCACGCCGATCGACAAGTACCGCATCACGTTCGCCCTGCCGTGGGAGGACATGCTGCTGCTCGGCACGACCGACGAGGAGTTCGAGGGCGATCCGGCGGACGTCAAGGTCACCGAGGCCGACACCGCGCAGATCCTGGACGAGGCCGCGTTCTCCATCCGCGACCAGCAGCTGTCCCGCGATCTGATCACATACTCCTTCGCGGGTCTGCGCGTGCTGCCCGGCGGCCCCGGCGACACGTCCAAGGCCAAGCGCGAGACGGTCGTCACCGAGGGCGCGCGCGGCATGCTCTCCGTCGCGGGCGGCAAGTGGACGACCTTCCGCCACATCGGCCGTACGGTGATGAAGAAGCTGGAGTCGCTGCCGGGCCACCCGCTCGGCGACGACTACGAGCCGATCTCGCAGCTGCAGAAGCGCCTGCCGCTGCCCGGCATCGCCAACCCGCGCGCGGTCGCGCACCGTCTGCTCGTCGACGGCCCGGCACCCGGCCCCCGCATGTCGGCCGACACCGCCAAGCACCTGGCGACGCACTACGGCTCGCTCTCCTTCGACATCGCCCGCCTGGCGAACGAGAACCCTGAGCTCGCCGAGCGCGTCTCGCCGGACGCCCCGGAGATCTGGGCGCAGGTCGTCTACGCCCGCGACAACGAGTGGGCCGAGACGGCGGACGACGTGCTGCGCCGCCGTACGACGCTGACGATCCGCGGCCTGGCCACGGACGACGTCCGCGCCAAGGTCCAGGACGTGCTCGACAACAAGTAGGCAGTGGCTTGTCCGAGGGGCGGCTCCCGCTGGGGGCCGCCCCTTCGGCGTACCCGGCCGGGCTGCCACACCGCGTACATACGTGCGCAACAGGGCGCCGGGACAGTGGGACCCATGAAGTTCCAGGTGCTGTCGATCATCGGTCACGCCCGACCCGATGCGGGTCGCCGAGGACTGTGCGACGCTCGATCAGATCTCGCGCGGCCGGATCGAGTTGGTGATCGGCAAGGGCGCGGAGGCAGGCCACTTCGGCCTCTTCGGGCCCGACGAGGAGCGGCAGTGGGATCTGCAGAAGGAGAAGTACGAACTCCTCCGCCGCCCGGAGCGAGGCAAACATCGACTGGGAGGGCGAGTTCAGGCCCGCCCTGAACGGCTTCGGCCTGGAGCGGGGCGAGCAGATCGAGACGCTCCAGCGGTTCGCCGAGGAGGTCGCGCCGGTGGTCCGCAGGGCCGCGCCGTCCACGCTGTGGGACGGCGCGTAAGCGGGGCTGACCTCTGCTGACCTGGGAGTTACCATCCCCCGTACCCACCTTGTCCCCTTCTGGAGCGAGCCATGACCCTCCTGACGACCTGGCCGGAATCCGGCCCCGAAACCGTCATACGCCGCACCGCGGACCCGGTCGAGATCGCCGCCGCACTCGCCCCCGTCGGCGTGCGCTACGAGCAGTGGCCGGTGCGCGAGGACGTGCCCGCCGATGCGGACAGCGAGACCGTCTTCGCCGCGTACCGCACGGAGATCGACCTGCTGAACGCCGAGGAGGGCTTCCAGACGGTCGACGTGGTCGCGTTGCACCCCAGCGACGACCCCGAGTGGCCCGAGAAGGCGAAGGCGGCGCGGCAGAAGTTCCTCGCCGAGCACACGCACGAGGACGATGACGAGGTGCGGTTCTTCGTCGCGGGCGCGGGGATCTTCTATCTGCACGTCGGCGGTGAAGTGCACGCGGTCTACTGCGAGAAGGGCGACCTGCTCGGGGTGCCGCGCGGCACGACGCACTGGTTCGACATGGGCACATCCCCCGCGTTCACGGCGATCCGCTTCTTCCACGAGGAGGACGGCTGGATCGGCACGTTCACGGGCAGCCCGATCGCGGACCGCTTCCCGGACTTCGACGCGATCCACGCGGGGTACACGGCGTGAGTTCTGTGTACGGCCCGCACTCCGTGGACGCCGTGGTGCTCGACATCGAGGGCACCACAAGTGCCACGGGGTTCGTGGTGGATGTCCTGTACCCCTATGCGCGCGAGCGCTTCGGTGAGCTGCTCGCGTCGCGGGGCGACGAGCCGGCGGTGGCGCGGGCGATCGCGCAGGTGCGGGAGCTGGCCGGTGAGCCGGACGCGGATGCGGGGCGGGTCGAGAAGATCCTGGGCGAATGGGTCGACGCCGATCGCAAGGCGACGCCCCTCAAGACGCTTCAGGGCATCCTCTGGGCGGAGGGCTTCGCGCGGGGCGAGCTGGTCTCACACTTCTACCCCGAGGTGATCGGGGTGCTGCGGGGCTGGGCGGCGGACGGGGTTCGCTTGTACGTCTATTCGTCGGGGTCCGTCGCGGCGCAGCGGGCGTGGTTCACGTACTCGCCCGAGGGTTCGCTGATGGAGCTCGTGAGCGGCTTCTACGACACCGAGAACGCGGGCCCCAAGCAGGAGCCGGAGTCCTACCGGACGATTTCCGCCGCGGTGGGTGTTGCCGCCGAGCGCACGCTCTTCCTCTCCGACCGGCTCGGGGAGCTGGAGGCGGCGCGGGACGCGGGGTGGCTGACGGTGGGCGTCCGGCGGACCGGTGAGCCCTATTTCGCCGCCGGGGTCGGCGGGCATCCGGAGGCCGCGGCCTTCGACGAGATCAGCCTTGTCAGGAACTAGGAGCATTCGATGAGTGAGACCACTGCCGCGTTGGATCTGGAGGAGGCGGGTGCCGTCCTCGCCGCCGAGGCCGCGCGCTTCGCGTCGTTCGGGTGGATGCGGGGTACGTCCGGGAACCTGTCCGTGGTCCTCTCGCGTACGCCGCTTCAGCTCGCCGTGACGGCGAGTGGGCGGGACAAGGGTGAACTGACGCCCGCGGACGTGGTGTTGACGGACGCGTCCGGTGCGGCGCTGGGCGCGGGGCGCCCCTCCGCGGAGGCGGCGCTGCATGCTCGGGTGGCCCGGCTCACCGGGGCCGGGGCCGTGGTCCATGTGCACACCGTGGCTTCGGTGGCCATGGGGCATCGGAAGCCGGGGGGTGTGGCGTTCCGGGACCTGGAGATGCTGAAGGGGCTTGGGCATCCGACGCATGAGGTTGCCGTGACGCTGCCGGTGATCGAGAACAGCCAGGACATGGGGGTGCTCGGGGATCGGCTCGAGGCGGCGCTTCAGCCCGGGATGCCGGCGGTGGTTGTCGCTGGGCACGGGCTTTATGTCTGGGGCGCGGAGCCTCGGGAGGCGCGGCATCGTACTGAGGTGGTGGAGTGGTTGCTGGAGCTGGAGCTGACGCGGGGCTGACCCTGCGGGGCTCTCCCCAATCCCACCCCTCCCCGAAGCCATGGGGCTCCGCCCCCTGGACCCCCAAGAGATGGCCTCAAACGCCGACCGGGCTGATTGGTTTCAGCCCGTCCGGCGTTTGAGGACGAACTCGGCGAAGCCGGTGACGTTCTAACTCAACCCACTCGACGGCGACTCACCCGCAGCGACTTCCAGCACTCCCCGCTCCGTGACCAGCGCCGTCACCAGTGAGCCCGGTGTCACGTCGAAGGCGGGGTTGTGGCCCCGGGACCGGGCCGGAGCGGTACGGGCACCCGCCCACTCCAACACCTCCCCCTCCCCCCGCAGTTCGATGTGGATCTCGGAACCCGTCGCCGTGGCGAGGTCCACCGTCGTGGTGGGGGCGGCCACCATGAACGGGATGCCCGCGTAGGCGCAGGCCAGCGCGATCCCCACCGTCCCCACCTTGTTCGCCGTGTCGCCGTTCGCCGCGATCCGGTCCGCGCCCACGATCGCCGCGTCCACCTCACCCCGCAGGATCGTCCCCGCCGCCGCGCCGTCCGCCTGGACGAAGTGCGGTATCCCCTCCTGCGCCAGCTCCCATGCGGTGAGCCGCGCGCCCTGGAGCAGGGGGCGGGTCTCGTCCGCGTACACCGTCTCCAGGCGCCCACGGGCGTGCAGTTCGCGGATGACGCCCAGTGCCGTTCCCCAGCCCGCCGTGGCGAGCGCGCCCGTGTTGCAGTGGGTGAGGATCCGCAGTGGGCGGTCCTCGGGGGTCGATAGCCGCTTCTGGAGCCAGTCGGCGCCGTACGCGCCCATCGCGTGGTTCGCCTCCAGGTCCTCCCGCACGATCGCGTCCGCCTCCGCGAGCACCGCCGAAAGACCCGCGTCGATGAGCGGGGCGACCCTGTCCACGCACACCATCAGGTTCACCGCGGTGGGCCGCGCCGCACGCACCCGTGCGACCTCCGCGTCGAGGCGTGCACGGTCCCAGCCCTCGCGCTCGCCCTGCGCCATGGCGAGCGCGACGCCGTACCCGCCTGCCGCGCCGATCGCGGGAGCGCCGCGCACCACGAGCCGCACGATCGCGTCGATCAGCTGGTCGACCGTGGTGACGTCCAGGCGCTCCAGCGCGTGCGGGAGCGCCGTCTGATCGATGAGGGAGAGGGACGGCGCGCTGCCCTCCGCGGCCGCCGTCCACGTGACAGCGCGCAGATCCTGGCTCGTCATGGTGCTCAACTCCGGGAAAATAGGGGCGTTTCCGGCCATGCGGGAGGGGTGTCGTCACCGTACCTGACGTGCTCGAACCATATTTCGAGACGTTCGTGCGGCTGTCCGAAATCCGGTGTTACCCTCACCGCCACCCAGGACGGATCGACCCACGGTGCGAGGAGGACGGCCATGCACGGCGCCGGCAACGGCACGGACGTCATGCGCTGCCCCGCCGTGGCCGTCGACGGCGGCCGAATGTGCCGCTGTCGCTCCTGCCGCCGCTGAGCGACGCAGCTCCGCACCGTCCGACTCCCCGCCACGGCCTGGGCTCACCAGGCACCTTCGAGAAGGCGCTCTCCTATGTCTCTCTCCACGCGTACCTCCCTGCGCATCACCGCCGCCACCGTCGGCGCCGTCCTCCTCGCCACCGGCTGCAACGCGGCCGCGGGCAAGGGCGGTTCCTCCGGCGACAAGGGGGCGAAGGCGTTCACGCTCGTCACGCCCGACCCGGTGGCCCAGAACGAGTTCCTCAAGCTGGCCGTCAGCGGCGTGAAGTCGGCGGCCAAGGCACAGGGCGCGGGCGCTCCGAAGGTCTTCCAGAGCAGTGACACGTCCTCGCAGCAGCAGAACGTGCAGTCGGCCGTGGACTCCGCGCCGGACGTCATCGCGCTCGTCGGCTTCGAGTTCGCCGACATCGCCGCCCAGCAGGCCGAGGCACATCCCGACCAGCAGTTCCTGCTCGTCGACGCGTGCACGAAGAAGACGTACAAGAACGTCACTTGCGCGGTCTTCCGTGAGCACGAGGCGGTGTACCTCGCGGGCGCCGAGGCCGGTCTTCTCACCAAGAGCAAGAAGGTGGGCGCCGTCGACGTCCTCGACACCCTGCAGTTCCGCCGCTACAGCGAGCCCTTCGCGGCCGGTGCGAAGAAGGTGAAGCCGGGGGTCACGTCCCGCACGCTCTTCGTCGGCGGGCAGTCTCCGTTCAACGACGCCGCTCGGGCCAAGGACCAGGCGGCGACACTCGGTTCGGGCGGGGCCGACCAGGTGATGGCCGCCGCCGCGGGCGGCAACAACGGCGTCTTCCAGGCCGCGAAGGCCAAGGGCTTCAAGGCGTACGGCGTCGACGCGAACCAGTGCCTGAGCAGCCCGGGGGTCGTCGTCGACAACGTACTGAAGAAGACCGATGTCGCCGTCGAGAAGGGCATCGCGCAGATCCTGAAGGGCAAGGGCGGCAGCACGGTGTCGTACGGCCTCAAGGAGGGCGGCATGTCGCTGACCGGTCTTGAGCCCGGGGTCGCGGACTCCAAGTGCCTCATCGCCGACCACAAGGACGTGCTCGAGCGGGTCGAGTCGCTGCGGGACGACATCGTCGCGGGGAAGCTGAAGGTCAATGACCCCGCCGCCTGAGCCCGATCCGACGGCGCCCGCCGTCGAACTGCGGGGCATCACCAAGGAGTTCCCCGGCACCCTCGCCAACGACCGGGTGGACCTGGCCGTCGCGCGCGGTGAGATCCACGCCCTGATGGGCGAGAACGGGGCGGGCAAGTCGACGCTGATGTCCGTTCTGTACGGGCTGCAGCGGCCGGACGCCGGGCAGATCCTGCTCGACGGGCGCGAGGTGGCGTTCGCGAGCCCGAGCGAGGCGATCGCGGCGGGCCTGGGCATGGTGCACCAGAGCTTCAAGCTCTTCCCGTCGTTCACGGTCGCCGAGAACGTCGTGTACGCCGCCGAGCCGCGCCGTTTCGGTCTGGTGGACCGGGGCGAGGCACTGCGGCGGGTGCGTGCGCTCGCCGATGAGCACGGGCTCGCGGTGGACCCGGCGGCGAAGGTCGGCGACCTGCCGGTGGGCGTGCGCCAGCGCGTGGAGATCCTCAAGCTCCTCTACCGCGGCGCCCGTACGCTGATCCTGGACGAGCCGACGGCGGTCCTGACCCCGTCGGAGGCCGACGCCTTGTTCGGCGTGCTGCGCTCGCTCGCCGACGACGGGCGCACGGTCCTCCTCGTCACCCACAAGCTGCGTGAGGTGATGGAGGGCAGCGACGCGGTGACGGTCCTGCGGGACGGCCGGGTCGCGGCGCGGATGCGGACGGCTGACACGAGCGCGGACGGGATCGCCGCGGCGATGACGGGGCGTGCGGTGGAGCTTGACCGTGTCCATCCGCCGGGTACGCCGGGCGGTGAGGTCCTGTCCGTCGACTCCCTGTCCACGGACGCGGTGCGCGATGTGACGCTCTGTGTCCGCGCGGGTGAGATCGTGGGCATCGCGGGAGTCGCGGGCAACGGTCAGAGTGAACTGGCCGAGGCGATCGCCGGGTTGCGTCCGGTCTCCTCGGGCCGGGTCACGCTCTCCGGGCAGGACATCACGGACGCGTCGGCGGCGGGGCGCCGCGGGGCGGGTCTCGCGTACGTCCCCGAGGACCGCGTGGCGGTCGGCACGGCGCCGGCCGCGACGATCGCGGAGAACCTGGCGATGGGCCACCACCGGGGGCACGGCCTCCTGCGCCCGTCGTGGCTGCGTGAGCACGCGCGCGTCCTGATCGACCGCTTCGGCATCAAGGCGGCATCGCCTCGCCACACGGCGGCCTCGCTGTCGGGCGGCAACCTCCAGAAGCTGGTGATCGGCCGTGAACTCGCCCACGAGTCACCGCTGTTGATCGTCGAGCAGCCCACCCGAGGCGTCGACATCGGCGCCATCCAGACCATCCACGACCAGTTGATCGCGCACCGCGACGCGGGTCACGCGATCCTCCTGGTCTCCGCCGAACTGAGCGAGATCCGCGGCCTGTCGGACCGGATCCTGGTGATGTACGAGGGCCGGGTGGCCGCGGAGCTCTCCCGCGAGGCCGCGGACGAGCACACGCTCGGCCTCGCCATGGCGGGCGGCACGGACCTCACGCCGGCCAGAGCCGCCGCCACGGGCTCGGCGGACACGAAGGAGGCACCCTGATGGCCGCCGACACCCCCGGCACCGCGGGCGCCCTCGCCGCGCGTCTGCTGCGCGCGCCCGCCCTGCACTCCGTCGTCGCCGCCGTCCTCGTCGGTGCGCTCTTCCTCCTCGGGACCGGGGCCGATCCCATCGGCGCCTACGGCTCCGTCGTCAGCGGTGCGCTCGGGCCCGACGGCATCGGGTCCACCCTCACCACCGGGACCAGCGTCATCGGGCTCGCCCTCGCGCTCGCGATCCCCATGCGGGCGGGGCTGCTCAACCTGGGCGGGGACGGGCAGTTGGTGCTCGGCGGGATCGCCGCCGCCACCACCGGGCTCTACTCGCCGCTGCCCGCGCCGCTGACCGTCGTCCTCTCGCTGCTCGCGGGGATGGCCGCCGGTGCCGCCTACGCCGCGCTCGCCGCCGTCTGCCAGAACCGGTTCGGCGTACCGCTGCTCGTCAGCAGTCTGCTGCTCGGTTATCCGGCGATGTCCTTCGCCTCCTACCTCGCGCGCTTCCCGCTCAAGGAAGACGGGTCGAGCCTTCCGCAGACCCGGCGGCTGCCCGACGGGGTCGAGCTGCCCGCCTTCGGGTCGTCGACCGTCACCGTGGGGCTGCTTCTCGTGGCCGTCGCGGTCGCCGTCTTCGTGTTCGCCGACGCCCGTACCGCCCCCGGCTACGAGATCCGCATGACGGGACTCAATCCGCGCTTCGCCGCGTACGCGGGGGTCGACAGGCCACGGCTCACGCTGCGGCTGATGGCGCTCTCCGGCGCCGTCGCGGGTCTGGTCGGCGCCATCGGTGTGCTCAGCTTCCCCTATCGCTTCATCGACGGGTCGCTCACCGCCGCCGGGCACACCTGGACCGGCCTGACGGCCGCGCTCCTCGCCGCCGCCGCGCCGATCGGTACGGCACTCGCCGCCCTGTTCTTCGCGGCGCTCGAAGTGGGCGGGCTCGCCATGGAGCGCACCACCGAAGTGCCGCGCGAGCTGACGCAGGTCCTCCAGGCCGTCGTCATCGTCTTCCTCGCGGCCCGGCTCAACCTGACGCGGCGGCGGGCCAGGAAGAAGCCCACCGCCGAGATCACCGCCGAGACCGAAGCGAAGGAAGTGAGCGTGCGATGAGCATCGACTCCGCGCTGTTCCACTCGGCGCTCCTCGCCCTCACCCCGATCCTCCTCGCCGCACTCGGCGGCGCGATCTGCGAGCGCGCGGGCGTCTTCAACATCGGCCTCGAAGGCATGATGCTGATCGGCTGTTTCAGCGGCGTCGCGGGCAGCTGGTTCACCGGCAGCGCCTGGCTGGGTGTCGTCTTCGCCGCCCTCGCTTCGGCCGCGTATTCGATGATCCTGGCCGTGGGGACGATCTCGCTGCGCGGGGACGCCGTCGTGCTCGGCGTCGCGCTCAACCTCCTCGCCGTCGGCCTGACCGGGTTCCTGCTGCGTACGGTCTTCGGGGTGCAAGGCACCTTCTCCGACCCGGAGTTGACGGGGCTCGGCGGCATCGACATCCCCCTCGTCGGGGCGGTGCTCTCCGGGCACTCCGCGCTCGTGTATCTCTCGTGGGCCGCCGTCGCCGTGGCCGCCGTGTTCCTGGCCCACCACCCGTGGGGCCTTCGGCTGCGCGGCGTGGGCGAGACCCCCGACGCGGCGGCGACGCTGGGCGTCAGTCCGGCCAGGTATCAGTACGCCGCCGTCCTGACGTCAGGCGTCCTGTGCGGCCTCGCGGGAGCCCAACTCGCCCTCGGCAACGTCACGTTGTTCTCCGAGAACATGACGGCCGGGCGTGGTTGGATCGCCGTGGTGGCCGTGATGCTGGGCCGCGCCCTGCCGCTCGGCGTCCTGCTCGCCGGGCTGCTCTTCGGCATCGCGGAGGCCGTCGGCTTCCGCCTCCAGGGGCTCGGCATGCCGCAGCAGGCTACCGACGCCGCCCCGTACGTGGTGACCCTGGCCGCACTCTTCCTGTCCACGGCGCGCAGGCGCCGCCGCAAGACGACGTCTCTGGTAGGAGCATCCTCATGACGACCGACACAGCCACCGACGCCCCTACCCCCCTCACCGACGCGCTGCCCATCACGCGCGTCCCCCGCACCGGCCTGCCCACCCGCGCCGTCGTCGTCGGTGACCCGGCGCGCGCCACCGCCCTCGCCGACCTCCTGGACGACGCGAAGGAGGTGTCGTACCACCGCGAGTACCGCACCTTCACCGGCAGCTGGCAGGGCACGCCGGTCGTCGTCGCCTCGCACGGCGTCGGCGCGCC
Source organism: Streptomyces sp. A18 (assembly GCF_059026065.1). NCBI lineage: Bacteria > Bacillati > Actinomycetota > Actinomycetes > Kitasatosporales > Streptomycetaceae > Streptomyces > Streptomyces sp. A18. Next base: position 184,073 of record NZ_JBWLKL010000011.1, read on the forward strand.
CGGCGCGATCCTCCTCTTCCAGGAGCTCGCGGAGGCGGGCGTCACGACCATCCTGCGGCTCGGCACGGCGGGCGCGATCCGCCCCGGCATCCGCGACGGCGACCTGGTCATCGCGGACGCGGCGGTACGCGACGACGGCGTGACGCAGCAGCTGATCCCCGCCGAGTACCCGGCGTTCGCGACGCCGGAGGCCGTCATCGCACTCCAGCGGGCGGCCCGCGCGGCCGAAGCCCCTTACCACCGGGGTGTGGTGTGGACGCGGGCCGCGTTCCAGCCGGGCTTCCTGCCGCTGCCCGGCGACGCGTACACGGCGGCCGGGATCGCGGCCATCGAGATGGAGCTCTCGGCGCTGTACGTCTTCGCGTCCACGCACGGCCTCGTCGCGGGCGGCGCGCTCGTGATCGACGGCGCCAACGCCGATGAACTCGTCGACGAGGAAGCACCGTTCTCGACAGGCGGCTACAACCCGCACCGGAACGTGGTGGCCGAAGGAGTCGACCGGGGCGCCCGGATAGCCTTGGACGCGCTCCGGCTCCTTGCCGCCACGGAGCACTGAGCAGCCACCCGAACGACCTCGTGGAGAGAACGGAACCGATGCACCCCACTGACCTGCCGGCCCAGGACCGGGGCGGCTCCATAGATCTCCTGGTCCACGGCGGCGACGTCCTCACCGTCGACGCGTCGGGCACGGTCGTGGAGGACGGCGCCGTCGCCGTGCGCGACGGCCGGATCGTGGACGTCGGCCCGGCCGAGCGGCTGCGCGCCGCCTACGAGGCCGCCGACGAGCTCGACGCCCGCGGCTGTCTCGTTCTGCCCGGCCTCATCAACACGCACACGCACCTGGCGATGACCCTGTTCCGCGGCATCGCCGACGACGTCACGCTGCAGGGCTTCCTGGACCGCGTCATCCCGGCCGAGGCGGCGCTGCTCTCGCCGGAGACGGTGACCGCGGGGATCCAGGGCGCGATCGCCGAGTCCGTACGCGGCGGGGTCACCGCCGCGCTGGACATGTACTGGTTCCACGAGGCGGCCGAGAGCGTGGCCCGCGAGGCCGGGTGGCGCCTCCTGACGGGCCCCACGTTCATGGACGTGCCGGGCCCGCCGGACGGCCGCCCCTACGCGGACCGGCTCGCCTGGGCGGCGTCGGACCTGGCCGCCCGCACCGACCCGGCGCCGGGCACCCGCCCGGTGATCTTCGCGCACTCGGCGTACACCCTGGGTCCCGAGCAGCTGACGGCGATCAGTGCGCTGGCCCGCGAGTACGGCGCCCTGCTGCACATCCACGCCGCCGAGAACGCGGGCGAGGTGGCGATGGTCACCGAGGCGCACGGCATGCGTCCGGTGGAACTGCTCGACTCGCTCGGCGTGCTCGGCCCGGACACGCTGCTCGCGCACGCCGTCGACCTCACGGACGCGGAGATCGAGGCCATCGCCCGCACCGGCACGTCCGTCGCGCACTGCCCGGTCTCGAACCTGAAGCTCGGCTGCGGCATCGCCCGCGTCCCCGACCTGCTCGACGCGGGCGTCACGGTGGGCCTCGGCACGGACGGCGCGGTGAGTTCCAACACGCTGGACCTCCTGGGCGCGGTGAAGCTGGCGGCGCTCGTGCACAAGGCAGGCGGCGACCCGACGGCGGTCGGCGCGGAACAGGCGGTGCGGATGGCGACCATCGAGTCGGCGCGAGCGCTGGGCCTCGGCGACCAGCTGGGCTCCCTGGAGCCGGGCAAGCGAGCGGACCTGATCGTCCTCGACCTGGCCCGGCCGCATCTCACGCCCCGGCACGACCCCTGGTCGATGCTGGCGTACGCCGCCGCGTCCTGTGACGTCCGGGACACGGTGGTCGACGGCCGGGTCCTGATGCGGGACCGTACGCTGGAGACGTTGGACGCGCAGCGCGCGCTGCGCGCCTTGCAGGACGCGGCGGCCTCCGCGGCGCCCGGCCCCACGAGCCCCACGAGCACCTCCGAAGTGGCAAGCACCGTATGACCATCGAACCCACCCGCGGCTTCACCGGCCGCGCCCGCGCCGCCGACCGCGACCCGCGACTGCCTCCCGGGCAGTACGACGCGGCGGACGGCTGGCCCGTACTCTCCGCCGAGGTGACGCCCGAGCTCGCGCCCGCGGACTGGACGTTCCGCGTGGACGGACTCGTCGCGTCCCCCCACACCTGGACGTGGGACGAGGCGCACGCGCTGCCGGCGTCCGAGTACCGCGGGGACATCCACTGCGTGACCAGCTGGTCCAAGTTCGGGGTGCGCTTCGGCGGGGTGAGCCTGGACGCGTTCCTGGCCGCCGCGGGACCGAGCCCCCAGGCCACGCATGTCGTCGCGTACTCGCACACGGGCTACACCACGAACCTCCCCCTGTCCGACGTGACGGGCGGAAAGGCGTGGATCGCCTGGGAGTACGGGGACGGCCCGCTGCCTCCCGAGCACGGCGGCCCGGCGCGCCTGATCGTGCCCCATCTCTACTTCTGGAAGAGCGCGAAGTGGGTCGCGGGGCTGCGGCTCCTGGACCACGACGAGCCGGGCTTCTGGGAGCAGAACGGCTATCACCACCGGGGAAATCCCTGGCGGGAGGAGCGTTACTCCGGTGACTGAGACCGCTGAGACTGTGGCTGGGGCTGAGACCGGGACGTTCGTGCCGCCGACGCGGTTCGCCGTGCCGGGGCGGATCGCGGTGAGCAATCGTGCGGCGGCACTCTGGCAGCGGGCGACGGTGGTGAGCGTCCGTCGGGACAACGCCGCCGGGACCGTCTCGACCTTCCGCCTGAAGGTGCCCGACTGGCAGGGGCACCTGCCGGGCCAGCACGTGATGCTGCGGCTCACGGCGCCGGACGGTTACGTCGCGCAACGCCATTACTCGCTCGCATCGGCCCCCGCGGACGCCGCCGAGCGCGGCGAGATCGAGCTGACCCTGGACCACGTGCCGGGCGGCGAGGTCTCCGGCCACCTGCACACGGTCGCCCGCGTCGGGGACGTGGTGGAGGTGCGGGGTCCGCTGTCGGGCTTCTTCGCGTGGCCCGGTGACCGTCCCGCGCTGCTGCTGGGGGCGGGTTCGGGTGTGGTCCCGCTGATGTCGATGCTGCGGCATTGGCGGGGGGCCGGGTGCCCGGTGCCGTTGCGGCTTGTCGTGTCGGCACGTACGCGTGAGGACTTGATCTACGCGGAGGAGTACGGGGACGAGACGACGGTCGTCCTCACGCGGACGGAGGGCCGGTTGAGCGCGGAGCACATGGCCCCGTTCCTGGGCCCCGGTCAGCCGGAGGGTGGCTGGGAGGCGTACATCTGCGGGTCGAACGGTTTCGCGGAGCATGCGTCGCGGTTGCTGGTGGCCGGGGGCCAGCCGGTGGATCGCATCCGCATCGAACGGTTCGGGTAAGGGCGGTCCCTGGGAAGGGGCTTTTCCCAGGGACCGCCTCTTCCCGAAACCCCTTCCCGAAACGGGGGCTCGGGCAAATCTCAGCCCGTCCGGCGTTTGAGGACGAACTCGGCGAAGCCGGTGATCAGGGCCCCGCCTACGGCGAAACCTCCTCCAACCGCCGCCCCGCGGTCTCCTCCGCCCCGAAGGCAGCCACCACAGACCCCACGAGCGCAACCGCCCCCAGCATCACGAACACCGTCGACACGTTCCCACCCGCATACACGATCCCCACCACAATCGGCCCGAGAATGACCCCCAGCCGGTTCATCGCCCCACCCACGCTGCTCCCCAACGCCCGCATCCGTGTCGGAAAGAGCTCCGGCGTGTACAGGTACAGGCAGATGTTGGAGCCGAAGAAGAAGACCGCCGCGAGCGAGGTCCACACCAGGACCTGCACCGGCGTACCCGCGCCGACCGCCGCCAGCGCCACCAGCATCACCGCCGCACCGCCCAGGCACCCCGTGATGACCTTCCGCCGGCCCAGCCGGTCGACCGTGAGCGCGGCCACGAGGCAGCCGAGCAGACCCGCGCAGGACGTGACCGTCGAGTAGAGGAGCGCGTCCGAGAGGGAGAGGTCGTAGCGGTTCTGGTAGATCGTCGGGAGCCAGGACGTGATCCCGTAGTTGACGAAGTAGCCGGTGAACCAGAGCACGCCGATGATCAGCGTCCGGCGCCGATAGCGGCCGGTGAACAACCCGCGCAGCCCCGAAGCCGCTTCCCCGGAAGCCGGAGCCGGCCCCGAACCCGACGCCTCCACCGGAAGCGCCTCCGTGACCGGCGGCAAGGGTTTCCCCGTGATCCGTTCGACCTCCGTCTCGATGCCGGTCATCACCACGGACGCCTCCTCGCCCCTGCCGTGATCCGCCAGCCACCGCGGCGACTCGGGCACCTTCCGCTGTACGAGGATGCAGAGCAGGCCCGGCAGCGCGGCGAGGGCGTACATCCAGCGCCAGCCCATGATCGGCACCACCCAGGCGGCCACCAGCGCGCCCACGGTCAGACCCGCCGGGAACACCAGCTCGTAGAGGAGGACGAAGCGGCCACGCTGGTGGGCGCGGGTGATCTCGGCGATGAAGGTCGCGGCCACCGGCACCTCACCCCCGATCGCCAGGCCCTGGACGAACCGCAGGGCCATGAAGGCGTCGGGCGAGGTCGACACGGACAGGGCCAGGTTGGCGACGCTGGAGAGCGCGATGCACAGCGCGATGACCTTGACCCGGCCGATGCGGTCCGCGAGGCGCCCGGAGAGCAGCGCCCCGATCAGCATGCCGATCGAGCCGACGGTGAGCAGCAGTGTCGCGGCCGAGGTGCTGAGGTCCCACTCGTGGCGCAGTTCCGGCAGGGCGTAGGCGATCAGGAGCTGGTCGAATGCCTCGAAGAAGGTGACGGCGCCCACGATGAGCCGGACGGTGACGTGCCAGCGGCACAGGGGGAGCCGTTCGAAGCGGGCGGCTATGGCGGCCCGGACCGCTCGGTCCGGGGAAGCATCGATCGTCATGCGGGTACTCCGCTGCTGAGGGGGCGGGGACAGAACGGGTGAGGGAGGGGCTGGGACGAGCGGGGGAACGCCACGGCCACAGAGTCTGGGGAAACTCAGGCCAAGAAGCGAGTAAGCGCAAAGTTTCTAAGCGCTTAAGTTGTACCGTCCCGGCACCGGAGCACGTCAAGAGTCTCCGCAGGGGAAATCCTCGTAGGTCGTCATCCGACAGGTCTTGCGCTTCAGATATTTAAGCCCTTAGATTTCTAGCACTTACCGAAGAGCGTCTGAAGTTCCGCCGGGATCACTCCCTCAAGTCCCGCTCGGCCACGTTCTGTTCGACCTGCTCGACCACGCCCCGTTCCCGCCAGGAGGCCCCCATGCCCCGCATCCCAGCCGACGAAGCACTCATCGCGGGCGAGTGGCGACGCGGCGCGGGCGCCCCGGCCGACACCGTCGACCCGGCGACGGGCCGCGTCATCGCCACCGTCCACGCCGTCTCCCTCGACGAGGTCGCCGAAGCGGCCCAGGGAGCGGCCGACGCTGCCGCCGATCCGCGCTGGCGCGACCTCGTGCCCCACCGGCGCGCCCTGCTCCTGCACCGCATCGCCGAGCTGATCGAGGAGTCCACGGACGGCCTCGCGGCCCTGCAGACCGCCGACACCGGAAAGGCCCTCGCCGAGACCCGCGCCCTGGTCGGCAGCGCGGCGGCCACCTTCCGCTACACGGCCGCCGCCCTGGAGACCGCCGAGGAGGCGATCACCCCCTCGCGCGGCGACTACGTGACGATGAGCGTGTACGAGCCGATCGGCGTCGTCGGCGCGATCAACCCCTGGAACTCCCCCATCGCCAGCGACGCCCAGAAGCTCGCACCAGCGCTCGCGGGCGGTAACGCGGTCCTGCTCAAGCCCGCCGAGTGGACCCCGCTCGTCTCCCTCGCGCTCGGGCGCGTCATCACCCGCGCGCTGGATGAATTCGAGCTCCCGGCCGGGCTGTTGTCCGTCCTCACCGGGCGCGGCAGCATCGTGGGCGACGCGATCGTCCGTGATCCACGCGTCGGCAAGGTCACCTTCACCGGCGGCACGAGCACGGGCCGTACGCTCGCGCACGCGGCGGCCGAGAAGCTGATGCCGGTCTCGCTCGAACTGGGCGGCAAGTCGCCGACGGTCGTCCTCGCCGACGCCGACATCGAGCAGGCCCTGGCAGGCGTGATGTTCGGGGTCTTCTCCTCCAGCGGACAGTCCTGCATCGCGGGGTCGCGACTCTTCGTCGCCCGTGAGGTGTACGAGGAGTTCGTCGGCGAACTGGTCGAACGGGTGAGGAAGTTGCGCGTCGGGTCCGGCACGTCCCCCGACACGCAAGTCGCGCCGCTCGTCCATCACAAGCACCGGGACTCCGTCGCCTCGTACGTCGATCTCGCGCGCGAGGAAGGCGCGCGGGTGCTGTGCGGCGGGAGCGTGCCGGAAGCCGCGGATCTCCGGGACGGGGCGTACTACCTGCCCACCGTCCTTGACGGGCTCCCCAACTCCTCGCGGACCTGCCAGGAGGAGATCTTCGGGCCCGTCCTGGTCGCGCTGCCCTTCGACGACGAGGACGACCTCGTGCGGCAGGCCAACTCCAGTGTCTACGGCCTCGCCTGCGGCATCTGGACCCGCGACCACCGGGCCGCCTGGCGGATCGCGCGGCGCGTCGACGCGGGCACGGTCTGGATCAACACCTACAAGCAGTTCAGCATCGCCACGCCCTTCGGCGGCATGAAGGAGAGCGGTCTCGGCCGCGAGAAGGGCCGCGACGGCATCCGCGCCTACCAGCGCCAGAAGTCCCTCTACTGGGGCGTCTCCGACGCGCCTCTGCCCTGGGCCGGCTGAACCCCGTACCTCCGCACCTACATCTCTGCACCTCTGGAGCAGGACATGTCCCAACCTCCCATCGCCCGCCTCCGCGCCCTGCGCTCCGTCGAGCTGCTCACCCCCGCCTTCACCGAGGCCGCCGACTTCTACCAGGAGGTCTGGGGCCTGGAGACCGTCGAGGCCGAGCGCGGCACGGCCGCCTGGCTGCGCGGCACCGGCGCCGAGCACCATGCTCTTCAGCTCACCCGCGCCGACCGCACGGGCCTCGGCAGGATCTCCTTCGCCGTGGGCACGCCCGCCGAGGTCGACGAGGCCGCTCGCAGGCTGCTCGCGCGCGGCATCACACCGGTCGCCGGGCCCGGCCCGCTCGACCAGGTCGGCGGCGGCTACGGCCTGCGCTTCACCGACCCCGAGCACCGCCTGATCGAGATCAGCGCGGAGGTCCACACGGTCGCGCCGCGCGGCCGGGACGGCGCCGTGCCGGTCGGCGTCACGCACGCGGTGCTCAACACGGCCGACATCGATGCCTCTGTCGCCTTCTACCGCGACGTCCTCGGCCTGCGCGTCTCCGACTGGTCCGAGCACCAGATGGCGTTCCTGCGCTGCAACGCCGACCACCACTGCATCGCCTTCAACCAGGCCGAGTGGGCCTCACTCAACCACGTGGCGTACGAGATGAGTTCGGTCGACCACTTCATGCGGGGCCTCGGCCGGCTCAGGCACCACGGCATCGACCCGCAGTGGGGCCCGGGGCGGCACGGCCCCGGCAACAACACCTTCTCCTACTTCACCGACCCCTCCGGGCTCGTCTGCGAGTACACCTCCGAGGTCGCGCAGATCGTCGAGGACGCGTGGATCGCCCGCGTCTGGCGGCGGGTGCCCGAGCTGTCCGACCTGTGGGGTACGGCCGGGCCGCCGTCGAAGGAGATCCGCTGCCACATGGCGGGGTCACCCGACCCCGGCCCGCTTTCCGTCGATGAGAACCTGGAGGTTCAGGCATGACGCGCGTACGCAAGGTCGGCATCGTCGGGTGGGGCGCGATCGGCCGTGTCGTCGGTACCGCGCTCGCCGAACAGCGCGTCACCGGCGCCGAGTTGACGTGCCTGGTCGACAACCGCCCGCTCGGCGAGAGCGCGCCCGCCCCGCAGGTCTCCTTCGACGAGGCCATGGAACGCTGCGATCTCATCGTCGAGGCGGCGGGCCAAGGCGTCGTACGGGAATGGGGCGAGCGCGTCCTCGCCTCCGGGACCGATCTGCTGATCGCCTCGACCGGCGCGCTCACCGACGAGGAGCTGTCCAAACGGCTCCTCTCCGCCGGTCCCGGCCGCGTGTACTTCACCGGCGGTGCGGTCGGCGGGCTCGATCTGCTCCAGGCCGTGCGGTCACTCGGCCCGCTCGACGACGTGCGGCTCACCACCACCAAGCTGCCGTCCACGCTCGAACAGCCTTGGATGAGCGAAGAGTTGCTGTCCCGGATGCGGACGGCGACCGGGCCCGTCGAGGTCATGTCCGGGACCGCGCGCGACGTCCCGGTGAAGTTCCCCAAGTCGACGAACGTCGCGGCCTCGGTCGCCCTGGCCGTCGGCGACCTGGACGCTGTGCGGGTCCAGGTCGTCGCCGACCCCGGCGCCCACCACACGCGGCACGTCGTTGAGGCGTCCGGCGCACACGGCTCGTACCGCTTCGAGGTCGCGCACCTGCCGGACCCGGGCAACCCGGCGACCAGCCAGGTCGTGCCGTACGCGGTCCTGCGCAGCCTCGCGGCGCTCGCGGGGCGGTCGGGGCAGATCCTGTGACGGCCGCCGTACATGTCGAGGAAGCGGGCTCCGCGGGGCCGCTGCTGCTGTGCCTGCACGGCATCGGCTCCTCGTCCGCCGCGTTCGCACCGCAGCTCGCCGGGCTGTCCGCGTACGTGAGGGTCGTGGCCTGGGACGCTCCCGGGTACGCCAAGTCCGCCGACCCGGAAGGGCCGTTGGACCTGGACGGCTTCGCGGACGCGGCAGCCGACCTCATCCGGGAGCGCGGCGCGAGCGCCCATGTACTCGGTGTCTCGTGGGGCGGGGTGATCGCGCTGCGGCTCGCGGCCCGGCACCCCGGGCTCGTCGATTCGCTGATCGTCGCGGACTCCAGCCCCGGTTCCGGCACCGACCCCGCCAAGGCCGACGCGATGCGACAGCGGGCCACCGAGCTCGCGGAACTGGGACCGCGGGCGTTCGCCGAGCGGCGCGGGCCCCGGCTCGTCTCGCCGGACGCGCCCCCTCGGCTGGTCCGGCGGGTCGTCGACACCATGGCAGTGTCCGTGCGCCTGCCCGGATACGCGTACGCCGCCGAGTCCATGGCCGGCGCCGATCTGCGCCCCGAGATCCCCGGCATCGCCGCCCCCGCCCTCGTCCTCTGCGGCGACCAGGACCGGGTCACCGGCGTCGAGGCCTCACAGGCCATCGCCGGCGACCTCCACAGATCCGCCTACGTGATCGTCAAGGACGCCGGTCACCTGGCCAATCAGGAGCAGCCCGAGGCCTTCGACGCCTGGGTCCTCTCCCACCTCCGCATCACCGCCCACATCCCTGAGTAGGAGCCTTCCTCATGCCTCTGACCACCACTGAGTACGACAACGGCGGCGACCTCAGCAAGTACACCGACTCGCTGATCGCCACCAAGGAGTCCCGCGTCGCGGACTTCAGCACGCTGTCCTTCCAGGAGAAGGCGGGCCCGCAGTACCGCCGCGGGCAGATCCGCTACGTCGGCTCCGGCGCGACCGGCAACCACGAGAACGACAGCCGCATCCTGCCGTCCGGCGGCTTCACCTTCTCCAACATGCTGCTCCCGCCCGGCGCCGAGGGCCCCGAGCACACCCATCACGACGTCGAGGAGGCCTTCTTCGTCCTGGAGGGTCAGGTCAAGGTGGGCATCCACCGGGGCGCCGACGAGGTCGAGTACCGCACCCTCGGCTACCGGGACATGATCGTCGTCCCTGCGGGCGTGGCGCGCTCCCTGAAGAACGAGGGCGACACCGACGCGCTCTTCTGCGTCGTCATCGGCACGCAGAAGCCGCAGGTGCCGACGTACCCCGAGCACTCGCCGATGCACGGCGTCACCCGTGACTGAGGTGTCCCCCCTGACGGACGACCGCACCGTCGTCATCACCGGCGCGGGCCGTGGCCTGGGACTGGCCATGGCCCGCCGGGCCGGCGAGGACGGCTTCCGGGTCGTCGTCGCCGAGGTGGACGCGGTGCGGGGCGGTGAGGCCGTCGCCGAGCTGCGTGCGGAGGGCCTCGACGCGCACTTCGTACGGTGCGATGTGGCGGACCCGGCTTCGGTGGATGAACTAGCCGCCTTCGTGAGCGACTTGGGTCCTCTGTACGGCCTGGTCAACAATGCCGCGCTCGCCAACGGCGTCGGCGGCAAGGAGTTCCAGGACATCGACGTCGAGGTGTGGGACCGCTTGATGGCGGTCAACGCCCGCAGCCCGTGGCTGGTCGCCAAGGCCCTGCACCCGCTCTTCCGCTCCCCCGGACGGATCGTCAACATCGCATCGGACGCGGCCCTTTACGGTTCGCCGCGCCTGGCCCACTACATCGCCTCCAAGGGCGCGGTCATCGCGCTGACCCGGGCGATGGCGCGCGAGCTGGGCGACAAGGGGATCACCGTGAACGCGGTCGCACCCGGTCTCACCGAGGTCGAGGCCACCGAGACGGTGCCTGCCGAGCGGCACGCGCTCTACCGGGGCAACCGGGCGATCTCCCGCCCGCAGCAGCCGGACGACCTCGTCGGGCTCGTGTCCTTCCTCCTCTCCGAGGAGTCCCGCTATCTGACCGGACAGGTGATCGCCGTCAACGGCGGTTTCACCATGAACTGATCCAGCTGAACCGGCTGAACCGGCTGAACCGGTTGAACCGGTTGAACCGGCTGAACGAACTGACGCACAGGAGCTATCACTTATGGATCTGGGCCTCTCCGACCGGACCGTCCTGGTCACCGGCGGCAGCTCGGGCGTCGGCCTGGCCACGGTCCGCGCCCTGCTCGACGAGGGCGCGCGCGTGGCGACCTGCGGGCGTGACGCCGACCGCCTCGCGAAGGCGGCGGCCGGACTCGGCGGCGGCGACCGCCTCCTCACGGGCGTGTGCGACGTACGCGACGCGGACGCCGTACGGGAGTTCACCGCGCGCGCGGCCGACACCTTCGGCTCGGTCGACGGGCTCGTCAACAACGCGGGGCAGTCCCGCATGAAGGGCCTTGACGAGTCGACCGCCGAGGACTGGCGCGACGAGCTGGAGCTGAAGTTCGCCGGTGTCCTCAACCCCCTGCACGCGGCACGCCCGCACCTGGCGGCGTCGGACGCGGCGAGCGTCGTCAACGTCAACGCGGTGCTCGCCAAGCAGCCCGAGCCCCGCCTCATCACCACGAGCGCGGCCCGAGCGGGCATCCTCAACCTCTCCAAGTCCCTGGCCACGGAGCTCGCCCCTGAGGGCATCCGCGTCAACTCCGTCTGCCTGGGCCTGATCGACACCGGCCAGTGGACCCGGCGCCACGCTGCCGCCGAATCCGGCCTCAGCTACGAGGACTGGCAGGCGGAGCTCGCGGCGGACCGCGGCATCGCGCTCGGGCGGCTCGGCCGCGCGGAGGAGGTCGCGTACGCGATCGTCGCGCTGCTCTCGCCCCGCGCCTCGTACACCACCGGCACCAGCATCGACGTCTGCGGCGGCGTCGGCCGCGGCATCCTCTGAGGAGCTCAACCATGCCACCCCTGCACTACGCCACCGGAGGCGATCTCCTCGTCGCCGTCCTGCGTGAACTCGGCGTCGACACGGTCTTCGGGATCGTCAGCGTGCACAACCTGCCGCTGGTCGAGGCGGTCGACCGGGAGCTGCGCTTCGTGCCGGTACGCCACGAGGCGACCGCCGTGAACGCCGCGGACGCCTACGGCCGGGCCCGCGGCACACTGGGCTGCGCGCTCACCTCGACGGGCACGGGCGCGGGCAACGCGGCCGGTTCGCTGGTCGAGGCGCTGAGCTCGGGGACGTCCGTCCTGCACGTCACGGGCCAGGTGGAGAGCGAGTTCCTGGGCAGCGGCCGAGGCTTCATCCACGAGACCAAGGACCAGCTCGGGATGCTCGGGGCGGTGTCGAAGCATGCCACGACGGTGGTCTCCACCGAATCGGCGGGCCGGATCCTGCGCGAGGCGGCCCGTGCGGCACTGACCGATCCCGGCGGCCCGGCGAGCGTGGAGTGGCCGGTGGATCTGCAGTACGCGGCGCAGACGGACGTCGCACACGAGGCCCCCGATGCGCAGTTCCCTGCGCCCGACGAGGCTGAACTCGCCGCAGGCCAGGCGCTATTGGCCTCCGCCGAGCGCCCCCTCATCTGGGCCGGCGGCGGCGCCACCCGCGCCCGTGCCGAGCTGGCCGAGCTGCTTCGCGTCACCGGCGCGGGGCTGCTCACCTCCAACTCCGGGCGGGGTTCCGTGCCCGAGGACCATCCGCAGGTCATCGGCAACTTCGCCACCACCCCTGCGGCACGCGCCCTCCTCGCGGACGCGGACCTGTTGCTGACCGTCGGAACGCACTTCCGGTCCAACGAGACCGCCGACTACGGGCTCGCGCTCCCCGAAGCGCACATCCAGGTCGACATCGACGCCGCCGCCCTCGGCCGCGTGTACCCGGCGCGGCACGCCCTGCACGGTCATGCGCCCGACGCCCTCTCGGCACTCCTGCCGCACGCGCGCCGGGCCGAGGAAGGCTGGACGCGACGCGTCGCCGCCGTCCGTGCGGACGTCCGCGCCACGCTGCACGACAGCATCGGCCCGCAGGCCGCGATCTGCGACGCCATCCGTGCCGCGCTGCCCCGCGGCGCGGTCGTCGCCCGTGACGTGACGATTCCGTCCAGCAGCTGGGGCAACCGGCTCCTGGAGATGTACGACCCCCGCGACAACGTCTTCCCGCGCGGCGGCGGCATCGGGCAGGGCCTTGGCATGGGCATCGGCGCGGCGCTCGCGCGGCCCGACTCCCCCACCGTCGTCCTGGCCGGGGACGGCGGGCTCGCCGTCCACCTCGGGGAACTCCTCACGCTCGCCCAGGAACGCCCACGGCTGACCCTGATCGTCTTCAACGACGGCGGGTACGGCGTGCTCCGCAACATGCAGGACCGCTACAGCGAGCGCCGCTCGGGCGTCGACCTCGCCACGCCCGACTTCGAACTCCTCGCCAGGTCCTGCGGGTTGGCCTACGCCCGGATCGCCGCCGAGGAGCACGCGCACCCCGTGATCAGCCACGCCGTCGCCTCGGACGGGCCGACCCTCGTCGAGGTCGACCTGGCCCGCCTCGGGCCGATGAAGAACCCGTTCACCCCGCCCGTCAAGATCCCCGGCCAGTGAGGAGGGCCCACCATGGATGAGAGCGAACTCACGCTGCTGGTACGCCGCATGACCTGGGAGGCGGACGGAGTCCTCTCCGTCGAGCTCACCCACCCGGACGGCAAGCCGCTGCCCGCCTGGACCCCCGGCGCGCACCTCGACCTGCACATCGGTGGGCACGTACGGCAGTACAGCCTGTGCGGCGACCCGCGGAACGTGTCCGCGTACCGCATCGGGGTCCTCAACGAGGCTTCCTCGCGCGGCGGTTCGCGGCACGTGCACACCAAGCTGCGGCCCGGCCAGACGGTCACCGCGTCCGAGCCGCGCAATCACTTCACGCTGGAGGAAGCACCCGGCTACCTCTTCATCGCCGGCGGCATCGGCGTGACCCCGCTCCTCGCCATGGCCCGCGATGCCGCACGGCGCGGGGCCGACTGGCGGATGCTGTACGGCGGGCGCAATCGCGGGTCGATGGCGTTCACCGATGAACTGTCCTCTCTGGGCGGTGACTTGACCGTCGTTCCGCAGGACGAGCACGGACACATCGACCTCGCGTCGGCACTCGACGGGCTGCCCGACGGCACGCTCGTGTACTGCTGCGGGCCCGAGCCGCTGCTCGCCGCCGTGGAGGCCGTCTGCCCGGCGGACCGGCTGCGCGTGGAGCGGTTCTCCGCGCCCGCCGTGGAGCGGACCGGGGACGACTCCGCGTTCGAGGTGGAGTGCCGCACGTCCGGTCGCACCCTCTCCGTCGGCGCCGACACGTCCATCCTGCAGGCAGCCGAGGCCGCGGGGCTCAGCGTCAACAGCTCCTGCCAGGAAGGCATCTGCGGCAGCTGCGAGACCCGCGTGCTCGACGGCACACCCGACCACCGCGACTTCCTGCTCAGCGAGGCCGAGCACGCCGCCAACACCTCGATGATGATCTGCGTCTCGCGGTGCGCGTCCGGCCGTCTCGTCCTCGACCTGTAATTCCCCACCGGAGGCAACAGTGACCACCACCTGGCCGTACCTGGACATCCACCAGTCCCGGACGCACGAGCCGACCCCCTACGAGTACAAGCTCGCCGCCACCCTCGAAGAGGTCTTCACCAAGGAGGGACATGGACTCTCCGATGTTGTACGAGGTTTGAACAGCCGTCAGGTCCACGCGCCGGACGGCGCCGAGTGGACCGAAGAGTCCTTCCGTGCCGAGATGAACCGACTGGGAGCGTGACCCCGATGACCCTTTCTGCCGGCCTCACCGCTTCCGCCGACCACATCTACGCCACCGGTCTGCGCAACCAGTGGCACCCCGTCGTCCCCTCGGACTTCGTCGCCCCCGGCGCCATGCGCAAAGTCACCGCGCTCGGCGAGCAGTGGTTGCTGTTCCGCCGCTCGGACGGTGCTCTCTCCATGCTCGCCGACCGCTGCCCGCACCGCGGCGCGCCCCTCTCGCTGGGCAAACACCTCGGTGACCGGGTGGCCTGCTGGTACCACGGGGTGGAGGTCGAGACCGACGGCACCGTCTCCTCCGTACCGGGTCTGCCCGGCTGCAACCTGGAGGGCAAGAAGCTCGTCACGTCGCTGCCCGTGCGGGAGATCGGCGGCGCGATCCTCGCGTACTTCGGCGACGAGGAACACCCGGAGCCCGCCGAACTGACGCTGCCCGAGCCGCTCACCGACCCCGACGTCGACGCGATCCTCTGCTACGCGGAGTGGAACGGCCCCTGGCGGTTCGCGGTGGAGAACCTCCTGGACCCGATGCACGGCGCCTTCCTGCACCACGAGTCGCACACGATGTACGACGGCGACACCACCGCCAAGTTCCGCATCCGGGAGACGGACCGCGGCTACTTCTTCGAGAAGACCGACCAGCGGGGCGTCAACTTCGACTGGGTCGAGCTGTGCCGCACGGGCGTGGACTGGGTCGACCTGACCATTCCTTACCCGCCGTCGGCGGGTCCCGGCGGCCCGTTCGGGATCGTCGGGATGGTCTGCCCGGTCGACGAGAACCGCACCGGCGTCTTCTTCTGGCGCTACCGCCGCGTCCAGGGCTGGCAGCGCGACACCTGGCGCTTCCTCTACAAGACCGTCATCGAGGAGCGCCACTGGCAGGTCCTCGAACAGGACCGGGTGATGCTGGAAGCGATGCCGGCCGACGCCGACCAGCGCGAGAACCTCTACCAGCACGACCTGGGCGTGGTCCGGCTGCGCAGGATGTACCGCGCGGAGGCGGAGGCTCAGGCCGCCGATTCTTAGACGCCGTGCGGCTCAGGCTTCCTCTTCCTGAGGTTCGTCGGAGTCGGTGATGGACCGCTCCAGCTTGGACATCAGACGGGCCAGCTGGCGGCACTCGGCCGGGGAGAGTCCGTCGAGCATCCGGCGTTCGTTGTCGAGATGCTCGGCGAACACCTCGTCGATCTTGGCGAGGCCCGTATCGGTGAGCCGTGAGTAGACGACGCGGCGGTCCTCCGCGTCGCGCTCACGCACGATCAGGCCGTCCTTCTCCAGCCGGTCGATGCGCAGCGTCACCCCGGCCGACGAGACCAGACCGGAGTCGGCGAGCTGGCCCGCCGTGAGCCGGTAGGGCGCCCCGGCCCTGCGCAGCGCCGTCAGTACGTCGAAGCCCGCGACCGCCAGGCCGTGCCGCTCGATCGCCGAGGTGAGCCTGGTGTTGTAGCGCAGGAAGGTGCGGTGCAGCCGCGCGAGGACCTCGAGGGGCGAGGTGTCGAGCTCCGGCCGTTCCCTCGCCCAGTCCTCGATGATCGATGCGACCGCGTCCCGCTGGGCCCCCGCCGACTTCTTCCCGGCCATGTGCCGTAGCCTCCCTCTCGCCCGTACCGCGGTCAGTTCGGTCAGTCACGGAAATCTTAGCCCTGAGAGAAGTACGTATTCGCCTGACCCACGTGCGCAACGGCCCAGGGACACGCCATAATCGTCCGATACATCGGATGTCTTCTGTCTTGTGAGGCGAGGTCCCCATGGCTGTCACCGACGAAGCCATCGAAAAGATCAAGGGCATGATCGTCTCCGGCGCGCTGCGCCCCGGCGACCGCCTGCCCAAGGAGAGTGAACTCGCCGCCGACCTGGGCCTTTCCCGCAACTCGCTGCGTGAGGCGGTGCGCGCGCTCTCACTGATCCGCATCCTCGACGTACGGCAGGGCGACGGCACGTACGTCACGAGCCTGGACCCGCAGCTCCTGCTCGAGGCCCTGAGCTTCGTGGTCGACTTCCACCGCGACGACACGGTCCTGGAGTTCCTCGCGGTGCGCCGCATCCTGGAACCGGCCGCCACGGCGATGGCGAGCGTCCACATCACCGAGGCCGAACTCGACGTCCTGACAGCGCAGTTGGACGCCCTCGGCGCTGCGCCCTCGGTGGAGGAACTGGTCGCCTGCGACCTGGAGTTCCACCGCGGCATCGTGCAGTCGTCCGGCAACTCGGTGCTCTGCTCGCTCCTGGACGGCCTCTCCGGACCCACCACCCGGGCCCGCGTCTGGCGCGGCCTCACCCAGGAGGACGCCGTAAGCCGCACCCTGCACGAGCACCGCGCGATCCTCACCGCACTGCGCGACCGTGACGCCGAGGCGGCCAGGTCATGGGCGACGGTCCACATCGCGAGTGTGGAGCAGTGGCTGCGCTCGACGCTGTGAAGCACGGCCGCCGGGGGAGTGCGCGGGCCTCGCGCGGGGCAGTGATCCGTTCACCGGAGCCCGCGCAAGGGGGCTGCGGAGGGCCCCGCTGGACACCGTAAGGTTGGGGCGTACGTAAAGGACATCGGAAGGAGGCCTGGGTGATCGAGCTCGAGGGAGTTCCCGAGCTGGTCGACCCGGTCATGGTGGCCGCGTTCGAGGGCTGGAACGACGCCGGCGACGCCGCCTCCACCGCGGTCGCGCATCTCGACAAGGAGTGGAAGGGCGAGGTCTTCGCGGCGCTTGACGCCGAGGACTACTACGACTTCCAGGTCAACCGCCCCACGGTCTTCCTGGAGGGCGGCGTCCGCAAGGTCACCTGGCCGACGACCCGCCTCTCGGTGATCCGCGTGGGCGGCGACAAGCCCCGCGACCTCGTGCTGGTCCGCGGGATCGAGCCGTCGATGCGCTGGCGCTCGTTCTGCAACGAGATCCTGGGCTTCGCCCACGAGCTGGGCGTGGAGCTCGTGGTGATCCTGGGCGCGCTGCTCGGCGACACCCCGCACACCCGGCCCGTCCCGGTCAGCGGCGTCACGTCGGACGCGGACCTGGCCCGCACGATGGACCTGGAGGAGACGAAGTACGAAGGCCCGACGGGCATCGTCGGCATCCTCCAGGAGGCGTGCACGCACGCGGGCGTCCCCGCGGTGAGCCTGTGGGCGGCCGTCCCGCACTACGTCTCGCAGCCGCCCAACCCGAAGGCCACCCTCGCTCTCCTGAACCGCCTCGAAGACCTCATCGGCCTGCGGATCCCGCTGGGCGACCTCGCCGAGGACGCGCGCGCCTGGCAGGTGGGCGTGGACCAGCTGGCGGCCGAGGACAGCGAGGTCGCCGAGTACGTCCAGTCCCTCGAAGAGGCACGCGACACGGCCGAACTGCCCGAGGCCACGGGTGAGGCGATCGCCCGCGAGTTCGAGCGCTATCTGCGGCGACGCGACGGCGGCGGTCCGCCGCAGCCCGGCGGCCACGCCACGGAGGGCGGCGACCAGGCCCCGTACCTGCGCGACAGCCCCGGCGACCGCACCCGGCCGCCGAAGCCGCAGCCGCAGCCGCGCACGGACCCGGAGCCGGGGCCGGGGCCCGGCCCGGACGAGGAGAACAGCGGCGAATCCGGACCGTCTGATTCCTCCGAGGACTGACCAGCACGGAAACGAGCGCCGGGCGGAGTACTGGGAGTACTTCCCGCCCGGCGCCGCTCTGTGCCGGTGACCGGCTACGCGCAGCTGAACTTCGCCGCTGCCCAGTCCCCGTGGTCCCCGCTCTTGGAACCGTTCGTGTCACTCACCTTCAGCTCCACGTGCCGCGCCCCGCGAACATCGACGTCCACCGGCACGGTCGCCGACGCACCCGTCACCTCGGGCGAGGTCCACAGCACCTTGCCGTCGGCCTCGACCGAGAAGGCCACCTCTCCATAGCCGTTGATCTCGTCGTCGATGCCCACGTCAGCGGTGAACTTCGAACACTGCCCGCCCGTATAGACCTCGATGGCGGAGTCGGCGTGCGATCCGATCCCCTTCTCGTACGTCTTCCCGGCGAGGGTCAGCGTGCGGCCGTCATCGGCGCCCGACTCACCGTTGCTGCGGTCGCGTTCGGCGGGTCCGTAGCCGTTGGTGGACTTCAGCCACACCATGTCGCTCGCCCAGGTGTCGGCCGTCGGCGCCGGAGGCATGACGGCGACCGCGATCCGCTGGGTGGCGGTGCGGTCCTGGCCGGCCGCTCGGTGGCGGGCCGTCGCCGTCAGCGGCTGCTCCCCGGGCTCGGCGTCCTCGGGCGGCGTGACGGCGACCTCGACGCGGCGCGTGGTGCCCGCCGTGACGCGGTCGGCGTGGGCGGTGCCCGCGGTCCAGCCCTCCGGCACGTCCAGGGTGACGTCGACGCCCGTGGCGTCCCGCGTCCCCGCCGTGACGTCCACGGCGACCTTGCCCGCCGATCCCGCGCCGATCTCCTGCCCTGCGGGGACGCTCAGCACGGCACTCGCGCCGGGCACTGCGCCCCCGACCGCGCTGGTGTCGTCCAGTTCGAGCTCGAAGGCACGGTCCGTGCGCAACGCGGCCGTCTTCACCTTGACGACGCCGCCCCGGTCGTCCCGGTCGTAGAACCAGCCCTGCGCCGCCTTCTCGTACGCCGTCTTCGACGTGAACCGCGGCAGCTTGTCGCCGCTCAGCTCCACTCGGCTCGGCGCGTCCGCGGTGTGCAGCGTGAACGCGTACGGCCGCTTGGTCTGCTTGCCGCTGAACTCCCCCTTGCTCGCGCCGATCCGCACCTGTACGTCGCCCGCGCCGGAGCGGGGCGCCTCGACGTCGGCGCGCTGGGTGGCGTACTTGCCGTCGCGGTGCTGCCGGGTCTCGCCGTCGTCCTCGTACAGCTCGAAGGAGGACTTGCCCTGCGGGTAGATGTCCCAGGCCAGCGGCGAGTCGGCGGTGCGGTCCTGGTAGGACCTGATGCCGCCGGGCCACATCGGCACGGTGGCACCGGCCTTGACGAAGAGCGGCAGCGTGTCGAGGGGCGCGCTGTAGCCGTCGACGGTGGTCGGCCCCTCGTACGTGCGGCCGCTCCAGTAGTCGGTCCACGTCCCCTTGGGGAGATAGATGTCGTCCCGGACGGTGGTGTCCTGGTAGACGGGCGCCACGAGGAAGTCCTCGCCCGCCAGGAACTCGTACTTGGCGGCGTCGGTGGCGGTCTTCGGGTCCTCGGGGTATTCGAGGGCCAGCGGACGCACGGCGCCGACGCCGGTCTTCGTCGCCTCGTGGCCGTGCGAGTAGAAGTAGGGCAGCAGGGCTTCGTGCAGCTTGAGGTACTTGCGGTTGATGGAGGTGTAGGGCTCGCCGTGGCGGAAGGGCTGCTTGTCGGTGGCGGCCCAGCCGTCCATCGTCATCGTGACCGGCAGGAACGACTTCCACTGCAGATCACGTACGTACGTCTTGGGGCTGCCGCCGAAGATGCCGTCCACGTCACCGGTCGTGTAGGCGAGGCCGGACATGGTCGCGCCCGCGTACGTGGGGATCTGCCAGCGGATGTACTCCCAGCTGCCGCTCTGGTCGCCGGACCACTGCACTCCGCAGCGCTGGGCGCCCGACCAGCTCTCGGGGGCCCAGGTGAAGCCGCGGGCGTCGCTGTTGTCCTCGATGCCCTTGTAGGCGTCCTTGCAGCCGTCGAGCGCCTTCTTGTAGCCGTCGCCGACCCAGGCGACGTCCAGCTTGGCGACGCGCTGGCCCGCCTTGACCTGCTCCGCGATCTTGTCGAGGCCGTCCTCGGTCCACAGGCCGAGCTGCATGTCGCGGTCCTGGAGGCCCTTGGCGGTCTCCGCGAGGTCTTCGTAGCCGCAGCCGTAGCCGTCGTTGACCAGCATCCAGCCATTGGGCATGTCGTGCTTGAGGTACTCGTCGGCGACCTTCAGGGAGTCAAGGGTGTGCCGTTCGCCCTGATTGGCGTTGTGGAGGTAGCAGTCCGCGTCACCGATCTCCAACCCGTAGATGGGCGGCAGGAAAGGCTTTCCGGTGAGCTTCGTGTACTGCCCGATGACGTCCTTGGCCGCGTCGCCGCCGCGGCCCGCGAAGTAGTAGGCGTCGAAGCGCTGTTCCTTGGCGGTGGCCGTCACCGGCTCGGCGAAGTCGTAGGTGTTGGGCGCGTAGGTGTTCCGGAAGACGCCATAGCCCTCCGAAGACAGGTAGAACGGCACGGAGTTGGGGTGGCCGCCGTCGTCCCAGTTGTAGTCGACGCTCACCTCGACCTTCTTGCCGCGGTGCGAGGTGTTGCCGCGCCCGTTCTGCATCCCGGCGCCGTAGTACTGCTCGTCGGCGCCGCGGGCCAGGCTCTGCGTGGTGGCGTCCTTGGTCCAGCTCAGGCCCTTGGACTCGGCCCAGACCTGGGTGCCGTCGGCGCGGTACAGGGCGAAGCGCAGGGGCGACTTGTAGGCGCGCAGGGTCACCTTGGAGGTGCTCAGTTCGTAACGATCGCCCTTGTCGGCCCACTTGGTCCGGGGCGGATCGCTCTGGGGCAGGACGATGTCCTTGCCGGTCGGGTCGGTGAACTCGCCGTCGGGGGCGAGTTCGAGCCGGAACGTCTCCGTCGACACGAAGCTGACGCGGGCCACGGCCTTGCCCGCGGTGAGCCGGTAGACGGATCCGTCCGCGGCAGCGAAGTCCGTGACGTCCCCGACCGTGGTCGCGGGATCGTCGGCGGCCTGCGCGGCGCCGCCACCGGGACCGGCGAACGCCGCGAGGAGGCCGAGCAGGGCGGCGGCGACGGCCGCCCGTCTGAGGCGCTTGGGTGATCTCATGGCGGAGGTCTAGCGCCTCAACGGCCACCGGGGCCATGGACTTTGATGGGCCGCTCCTGGATTTCCGGAGCGGCCCATTCGGTGGACGGTGACTAGAGGGCCACGCCGAGCAGCGCGTCGACGGCACGCGATACGACGCCGGGGGCGCCCTCGTCCGTGCCTCCCTCGGCGTCCTGGCGGGCGGCCCAGCGGTCCACGGCGGCGAGCGCCGCCGGAGCGTCCAGGTCGTTCGCGAGGGCGTCGCGGATCTCCTCGACGAGCTCGTCGGCACCGGGCCCGTCGGGACGCGAGACGGCGGCACGCCACCGGGCGAGCCGCTCCACGGCCTCGGTCAGGACGGAGTCGGTCCACTCCCAGTCGGCGCGGTAGTGGTGGGCAAGGAGCGCGAGGCGGATGGCGGCCGGGTCGGTCCCGTCCCGCCGCAGCTTCGACACGAAGACGAGGTTGCCCTTGGACTTGGACATCTTCGCGCCGTCCAGGGCGACCATGCCGGCGTGCACGTACGCCTTGGCGAAGGGGTACTCGCCGGTGAGGGCCTGGGCGTGCGACGCGCCCATCTCGTGGTGCGGGAAGGCGAGGTCGGAGCCGCCGCCCTGCACGTCGAAGCCCATGCCCAGGTGGTCGAGGGCGATGGCCACACACTCGATGTGCCAGCCGGGGCGGCCACGGCCGAGCGAGGCACCGTCCCAGCTCGGCTCGCCCTCGCGGGCGGCCATCCACAGCATCGGGTCGAGCGGGTCCTTCTTGCCCGGCCGCTCCGGGTCACCACCGCGCTCGGCGGACAGCAGCTTCATCGCGGCGGCGTCGAGGCCGGACACCTCACCGAAGTGCGGGTCGGACTCGACGGAGAAGTAGACGTCCCCCTCCAGTTCATAGGCGGCGCCCATGTCCCGGAGCCGCTCGACGAGCGGCACGATGCCGGGTATCGCCTCGACGGCTCCGATGTAGTGCTGCGGCGGGAGCAGTCGCAGGGCGGTCATGTCCTCGCGGAACAAGGCGGTCTCGCCCTCGGCGAGCTCCACCCAGTCCTTGCCGTCGCGGATGGCACGTTCCAGGAGCGGGTCGTCCACGTCGGTCACGTTCTGGACGTAATGAACCTGCCGCTTGGTGTCGAGCCACACGCGCTGCACGAGGTCGAACGCGTTGTAGGTCGCCGCGTGACCTATGTGGGTGGCGTCATACGGAGTGATGCCGCAGACATAGATACGGGCGACGGGACCGGGGTCAAGGGTGACGAGACCACCGGTCGCGGTGTCGTGGATCCGGAGGTCGCGGCCCTTGCCAGGAAGGGCGGGGACCTCAGAAGCGGGCCAGGCATGCATGCAATGAGCCTAACCGGACGGAGCGTCCGTATACGAGTGGGGCTGGCGTGGGCGCCTTCACCGGGCGGGGGCGCCTTCACCCAGGGACCACAAAACCGCCGCTGCGCGGCGGATCTTTCCCGCCCTCCCACCCGATGGCCCCACGGCGGGGCTCCGCAGGGGCGGAACGGGTGGGCACCACGCCGAAGCCGCGGGGCGGCGTCTAGACCGGCGGCCACGGAATGGCGGGCCACTCACCGCTGGGCACGGGGTGCTGACCGGAAGCCAGCAGCGCAGCGACCCGCGCGCGCAGCGCGTCCACCTCAGCCCCGGTGATCAGCTTCCCCAGCCGCAGGGCCAGCGGCGCCCCGCCGCCCAGCCCGTCCCGCAGGGACTCGAGCGCCTCCACCGCCTCGGCGGAGAGCGGCTCCCCCGCCCACCCCCACAGCAGCGTCCGCAGCTTGTCCTCGGCGTTGAACGTGACCCCGTGGTCGATCCCGTACAGACGGCCCCCGTCGGTCAGCAGGTGTCCGCCCTTGCGGTCCGCGTTGTTGATCACGGCGTCAAGCACCGCGAGCCGCCGCAACCGCACATCATCCGCGTGCACGAGAAGGGCCGTCCGACCCTCCCCCACCTCGGCGAAGCCGATCGCCTTCCAGCCCTCCGACGGCTCATCCCCCTCGACGAGGGCGAGCAGCTCGGGCCCCTCCTCCTGCGAGCCCTCGATCCACAGCTGGCACATGCCCTCACCGTGCGGGCCGTCCCGCAGCACGGTCGGCGGGACAAGGCCCCACCCCGTCGCCTCGGAGACCTCGTACGCGGCCATCTCCCGCTGCGCGAGCGTCCCGTCGGGGAAATCCCACAGGGGGCGCTCCCCGGCGACCGGCTTGTAGGCACAGGCGGCTTCCCGCCCCTCGTACGAGACGGTGCAGTAGAGGACCGCGTTCGAGGCTTCACGGATCCGTCCCCGGACCGTCAGCTCGCCCCGGGCGAGCAGATCCATGGCATCGGCGCCGGAGGCCGGACTCACGCGCCCCGCCGGTATCCGTTCTGCCGCGGGCATACATGTCCTTCCGGATCGAGCGGGAGGCTGCACAGCGGGCACGGCGGGCGCCCCGCGTTCACGACGTCGAGTGCGCGCTTGGCGAACGCGCGCGCCTGCGCACCGGTGAGCCGGACGCGCAGCATCGGCGGCCCGTTCTCCTCGTCCTGCAGAAGCCTTTCCTCGGCTTCCGCGAGATCCTCGTCGGACTCGGCGTCCAGCTCGACCAGCGCCTGCGCCTCGACGATCATCCGCTCCTCGTCGCCGTCCCAGGCGAGCGCCATCGTGCCGACGCGGAACTCCTCCTCGACGGGCGAGTCCAGGGGTGCGCTGTCACTGACCTCGGTGGGCGCGACGGCGGGCACGGGAGCATTGCCGCCGGTGCGGCGCACGACCTCGTCGAGCAGCTCTTCCATCCGTTCGGCGAGCGCCGCCACCTGGGCCTTCTCCAGGGCGACACTGGTCACCCGGACTCCGGCGGAGGCCTGGAGGAAGAAGGTACGCCGGCCGGGGAGCCCGACCGTCCCGGCCACGAAGCGTTCCGGCGGGTCGTAGAGGAACACCTGACGCGACACGTCCTGTCTCCATTGGGATCGACTGCGATGGATCAATTGCGCTTGTTCGACGCGACCACTGCACCCTACTGCGGGCGACGATCACGGTGCTCCCGCATCGCCACCCACCGCCGCGTCGCTGCCCGAGGGCTCCGCGCGGGGCGCGAGCGACCCGAAGTCGCCGGTGTCCCCCAGGCGTACGAGGAAGGGCCGCAGGCGCGTGAAGCGGATGGCGGTGACGGAACAGGGCTCCACGGAGATGCGCTGGAAGAGGTCGAGGTGGAGTCCGATGGCGTCCGCGACAAGGGATTTGATGATGTCGCCGTGCGAGCACATCAGGTACACGGCGTCGGGGCCGTGATCGCGCTCCACGCGCGCGTTCCACTCGCGTACCGCCTCGGCCGCCCGCGTCTGCATGGCGCGCATGGACTCACCGCCCGGGAAGGCGGCCGCCGACGGGTGCTGCTGTACGACCTCCATGAGCGGCTCGTCGGACAGCTCGGCCAGCTTGCGGCCCGACCAGTCGCCGTAGTGGCACTCCCCGATTCGGTCGTCGGTGTGCGACCGCAGGTCCGGCCGGGCGGCGAGCAGGGGCGCTACGGTCTCCTGGCAGCGCTGGAGCGGGCTCGTGACGACTTCGGCGAGCGGCAGGTCCGCGAGGCGTCCGGGGAGCGCCGCGGCCTGTGCGGCGCCGCGCTCGTCCAGGGCCACGCCGGGGGTCCACCCGGCGAGCAGACCCGCGGTGTTGGCGGTGGATCGTCCGTGCCGGACGAGGATCAGCGTGGGCATGCGGGCCAGCCTAAGCCGACGCGGGGGTGCGCCCCGAGCGGAGGTTGGGAAGAATGCGCTCCGTGATCGTGGACTGCGCGATGTACAAGGACGGGCGCCGGACGGAGTGCGCGGCGGACTTCTCGGACGCCCTCGGCCAGGCGCGCGGCGCGGGGGACGCCTTCATCTGGGTGGGCCTCTATGAACCGACGGAAGCGGAGTTCGACGAGGTCAGCAGGGAGTTCGGGCTGCATCCGCTGGCGGTGGAGGACGCGTTGAAGGCGCATCAGCGGCCCAAGCTGGAGGTGTTCGACGACTCGCTGTTCGTGGTCCTGAAGCCGGTCGCGTACGAGGTGGACAGCGACGCGGTCTCCTCGGGCGAGGTCATGGTCTTCATCGGCGACGCCTTCGTGGTGACGGTGCGGCACGGCGAGGGCTCGCCTCTCGGTGCCGTACGCCATCGCATGGAGGCGGAGCCGGAGATGCTCAAGCACGGCCCGACGTCCGTCCTGTACGCGGTCGCCGACGCCACGGTCGACCACTATCTGGACGTCGCGGGCGAGCTGCAGACCGACCTGGAGGAGCTGGAGGCGGAGGTCTTCTCGCCCGACAGCGGCGGCAGCCGCAACACGGCATCGCGGATCTACCGGTTCAAGCGGCAGATCGTCGAGTTCCGCCGGGCCACGGGGCCGCTGGCGATGCCCATGATGCGCCTCTCCGGAGCGGGCCCTTTCGCACCCGCCGTGCCCTTCGTGATGGACACGGCGCAGCCGTTCTTCCGGGACGTCAGCGACCATCTGACGCGGGTGAACGACTGGGTGGACAGCCTCGACCGCCTGGTGTCCGACATCCTCTCCGCGCACCTGGCGCAGATGAGCGTGCGCCAGAACGACGACATGCGGAAGATCTCGGCGTGGGCCGCCATGGCCGCGGTCCCCACGATGATCGCGGGCATCTACGGCATGAACTTCGACCACATGCCCGAGCTGCGCTGGGTCTGGGCCTACCCCGCCGTGATCCTCCTGATGGTGGCGCTCGAGGTCTTCCTGTACCGGCTGTTCAAACGCCGCGGCTGGCTCTAGCGGGCGGGCGGGGTCAGGCGAGTTCCGCCGCCGACGTGGCGGGCCCGCCGAGGGCGTCGCGGCGCTCGGGCATCTTCAGGGACACCATCCGCCGCCAGCCGCCGAACCGTTCGTACGCGTACATGCCGTTGACTCCCGCGGCGAGCGCCGCGGACTTGGGCTTCGACCAGTTCAGGATGCGTGCCATGTGGCCCATCACGGCGAGGCTGACGTCCCGGTACACGCGCGTCTCGGCACGGGCGCACTCGTGCAGGGTGTCCAGGATCGTCCGCCCGTGTCCCGCGGCCGCCAGGCGCAGCAACTCCTCGTGGCAGTACGCCAGGTGGTTGTCCTCGTCGTGGCAGATCATCCTGATGGCCTTGCCGACTTCGGGGTGGTCGCCGAAGTACGTGACGAGCATGTCCATCTGGTCGGCGGCGCGCTGTTCGGTGACGCGGCTGTGCGCGAGGTACACGACGACGTCCCGCTCGGTCAGCGGCTCTTCACGGCGCAGCTTGTCGTGGGCGAGGCCGATGCCCTTCCGCTCCAGGAGCAAGGTGTAGTCGGTCTCGGGCGGGACGGGGACGGGTTCGAGGCCGCGCCTCTTCAGAAGGGCGTTGAAGATCCGTCCGTGCTTGTCCTCGTCGGCGCCGTGCCGGGCGACCTTGGGGCCGAGGGGGCGATAGCTCTCGGGGAGCAGCGCCGCGATGCGCCCGTTCTCCCAGCCGCCCTGCGACTCCCCGCTGGCAGCGATGGAGCAGAAGAGCTGGAACGACTCGTCGTTGTCGAGGATCTCCTCGAAGACACTCCTGGCCGACAGCATCAGTGGCACCTCCATGCCCTCCGCGCGAACCTCCGCAAAGAACAAGTCAAATGCGGTGACGCGGGTGTGGCAACAGCTCTCACCGACACCTCCGCCGAACGAAGGACGGCTCACCCCGGACGGGCCCGTAACCGAGGGGCCGTCCGGCGCGTTGTGCTGCGTGACGGCCGTGGCGGGGAAGACCCCCCGAGCCCCCACCACGGCCGCAGAACTTCTCCCTCCGGGTTACGCCAGTCCAGCGCGCTCCAGCGCCTGCGTGCCCGCGCGCAGGGCCGCGATCCGCTCGTCGAGCGTGAAGCCGGCGGGCGCCAGCGTGAGCGTGGTGACCCCGGCCGCCGCGTAGGCCTGCATCCGCTCGGCGATGCGGTCCACGGAGCCGAGCAGCGTGGTCGAGTCGATCAGCTCGCGCGGTACGGCGGCCGCCGCGCCCTCCTTGTCGCCGGACAGGTACTTGTCCTGGATCTCGGCGGCTTCCTTCTCGTAGCCCATGCGCTGGGCGAGCTGGTTGTAGAAGTTCTGCTTGCGGCTGCCCATGCCGCCCACGTAGAGGGCGGTGTACGGGCGGAACATGTCCGCGAGGCCGCTGACGTCGTCGCCCACCGCGAGCGGCACCGTCGGGACGACGTCGAAGCCGTCCATCGTCTTGCCCGCCTTCTCGCGCCCCACGCGCAGGTGGCGGATCGCGGTCTCCTCCAGGTGCTCGGCCGAGGGGAAGATCAGCAGGGCGCCGTCGGCGATCTCGCCGGTCTGCTCCAGGTTCTTGGGGCCGATCGCGGCGACGTACAGCGGGATGTGCTCGCGCTGCGGGTGGACGGTGAGCTTGATGGGCTTGCCCGGTCCTTCCGGCAGCGGCAGGGTCCAGTGCTCGCCCTCGTACGACAGGCGCTCGCGCGTCATCGCCTTGCGGACGATCTCGACGTACTCGCGGGTGCGGGCCAGCGGCTTGTCGAACTTGACGCCGTACCAGCCCTCGGAGACCTGCGGCCCGGAGACGCCCAGGCCCAGGCGGAAGCGGCCGCCGGAGAGCGAGTCGAGCGTGGCGGCCGTCATGGCGGTCATCGCGGGCTGCCGGGCCGGGATCTGGAAGATCGCGGATCCGATGTCGATGCGCTCGGTCTGCGCGGCCACCCAGGAGAGCACCGTCGCGGCGTCCGAGCCGTAGGCCTCGGCGGCCCAGCAGACCGCGTAACCGAGCTTGTCGGCCTCCTTGGCGACGGCGAGGTTGTCCGCGTCCATCCCCGCGCCCCAGTAGCCGAGGTTGATCCCGAGCTGCATGGCCGAATCCCCTTACTGAGCAGTAACGTCCCTGTGCCGGGGACTGTAGCGCGTGGGCGCGGGGCCCGTCAGCGGCGGGCGTCGGGGTGAGCCGGGGCTTCGCGGGTTTTCCACAGGCACAGGTTTGTCCACAGCCCCTCACGCCGCAGGAGCACGGCCAGTAATCTCAGCGCCCATGGAGCAGAGGCATCTCGGCCGTACCGGCCTTCGCGTGTCCCGGATCGGACTCGGCACCCTCACCTGGGGGCACACCCAGGAGAGCGACGCCGCCGATCTGTTGAAGGTGTTCTGGGAAGCCGGCGGCAGCCTCGTCGACACGGCGGATGTGTACGGCGACGGGGAGGCCGAGTACCTCCTGGGACGTCTCATAGAACGGCTCGTGCCGCGCCGCGACCTGGTCATCGCGACCAAGGCGGGCAGTGTGCCCGACCCCGACCGGCGCTTCGACGGCTCGCGGGGCCACCTCCTCTCCGCGCTCGACGCGTCCCTTGCCCGCCTGGGCACGGATTACGTGGACTTGTGGCAGCTGCACGCCTTCGACCCCTGCACGCCGCTAGACGAGACGCTCCAGGCCCTGGACATCGCCGTCAGCAGCGGCCGTGCGCGCTATGCGGGCATCTCGAACTTCTCCGGCTGGCAGCTCGCCAAGGCGGCCACGTGGCAGCTCGCCGCGCCGGGGACACGGACCCGCCTGGCCAGTGCGCAGATGGAGTACTCCCTGCTGCAGCGCGGCGTCGAGCGGGAACTGCTGCCCGCGGCGATGGACCTGGGGGTGGGCCTGCTGCCCTCGTCGCCGCTCGGCCGCGGGGTACTCACCGGGAAGTACCGCCACTCCACCCCGGCGGACTCGCGCGGCGGCTCCGAGCATCTGGCGCCGTTCGTCGCGCCCTACCTGGACGACGCCGCGAGCCGCGTCGTCGACGCGGTCGCCACGGCTGCGGACGGCCTCGCGGCCACGCCGCTCCAAGTCGCCCTCGCCTGGGTGCGCGACCGTCCAGGAGTGACCGCGCCGATCGTCGGCGCGCGCAACGCGCAGCAGCTCACGGCCGCATTGTCAGTGGAGACCCTTAGTCTTCCTGACGAGATCTGCCAGGCGCTCGACGACGTGTCGGCGCCCGTGCACCGCTACCCCGATCAGGACTGGAGCACGCTGTGAGTACGGAGCCGGAAACCGCTGCCGCGGAGGAAGCGGAGGGGGCCGCTGCCGCGGAGGCGAACGGACCGGGCGCCCCGGACCCCGAGGCCACGGCCGACACCGCCGGCTCCGACGAGGCGGCCGAGGCGGGCGGCTCCGCCGGGCCTGACGCGGAAGCCGCTGCCGCCGCGGAGACCGGGGCGGGGGCGCCGGAGACCGGGGCGGGGGTTCCGGAGGCGGAGGGCGCGGCCGACACCTCTGGCTCTGCCGGATCTGAGGGCGGTGCCGAAAGCGACGCCGTGGCCGAGAGCAAGGAACTCTCCGAGACCGAGGCGGAGATCGCCGCCCAGCGGGAGCTGCTCGAGCGGATCGCCGAGCGGAAGGCCGCCAAGCAGGGACCTGTCGACGCCGGGGCCAAGCTCAGCGGCACGGCCGCCGATCTGCTGGCCGCCGTGCGTGCGGTGGAGAGCGGCGAGAAGCCGGCCGTCAGCGCCTTCCGCGAGCCCGAGCCCGCACCGCGCAAGGTGGCGCCCGAGCCCGTTCGGCGGCCCCAGCCCGTCGCGGCGGCCGCATCGGGGCCCGGCGACGAAGCCGTGGAAGCGGTCCGTGCCGTGCTCGCCGAGGGCGGGGCGCCCGCCACCCTCGCCGCGCGGACGGCGGCGGCGCTCGGTGAAGGTGCCGAAACCCAACTGCGGGACGACCCCTGGCGGTTGCTGCGGGTCGGCGGCGTGCGCACGGAGCAGGCCGACGGGTTCGCGCGGGCGCTGCTCGGCGCGGAGTGCGGGCCCGACGACGAGCGCAGGGGGCGCGCCATCACCGCCTGGCTCCTGGAGCAGGCGGCCGTCGCGGGGCACACGGCCCTGGACGCGGCGGCGCTCACCGCCGCGCTCGGACAGCGTGCCGTGCCGGATCCGGACGCGGCGGTGCAGAGCGCCATCGCGGAGGGCGACATCCTTGTCTTCCAGGACGCCATCGAGACACCGGGAGCCCCTGCCCCTGTACAGGAAGAGGGCGACGGCGAGGAGGCCGAGCAGCCGGTCCGCGTCCTGGTCGGCCTCGAGCAGTACGCCCTCGCGGAGGAGAGCCTCGCCGACGGGCTCGCCCGGGTGATCAACTCGCTGCCCAAGGAGGAGAGTTCGGGCCCGCAGGCGACAGACTGGGAGGCCGCCGCAGGCGAGGCGTCCGGTTCCACCGCCGAGCTGATCCGCGCGGTGGCCGGCCACGGACTCGTCCTGCACACCGGTGGCGAGGCGGCACGCGCCGAGCCCGCCGCGCTGGTGTCGGCAGCGGCGGGGCTCGGCCTGCGGGCGTGGGCGGCCACGCACAGCTCCGCGGGACGGCGTCGCGTCGCCGGACTCGCGGGCTCGGACGAGGCGGGCACAGCGACCGTGGCGGGGCTGCTCTCCGGCGCCGAGGGCCCCGGACGGGACAGGGACGGGGCGCTCGCCCTCGACCTCCTCGTGGTCCTCGACGCGCCGCAGCTGGACGTGGAGAGCGCCGCGATGCTGGTGGAGTCCCTGCCGGACGGCGCCCGGCTGGTTCTGAGCGGCGATCCGGGGGTGCTCTGGTCGGCCGGCCCCGGACGGGTCTTCGCGGATCTCCTCGCGGCACGCTGCTGTCCGCAGGTCGTCTCGCGCGTCCCCGACCCCGGACCCATCGGGGAACTGGTCTCCGGCATCGGCATCGGCGAGCTGAACCAAGTGGAGGCGCCGGGCAAGGAAGTCGTGATCGTCCCCGTGCGTGACGCGGGCGAGGCGGTCCACCGCACGGTGCAGCTCGTGGCGGACTCGGTGCCCCGGGCGATCGGGGTACCGCCCGAGGACACCCAGGTCATCACCCCGGGGCACGGCGGCGCAGCGGGCACGCGCGCCCTGAACACCGCGCTCAAGGAGCGGCTGAACCCCGGCCCCGGCCGGTTCGGCGGCTTCGACCCCGGCGACCGTGTCGCCCACGTACCGGCGCCGGGCCGCACGACGCTGGGCCGGGTCCTGCGGGCCGACGCGGAGGGGCTGCACCTGGAGTGTGACGGCGCCCCCGTCGTCGTACCGAAGGAACAGGTGGAGCAGGCGGTGCGGCACGCCTGGGCGCTCACCGCGCATCAGGCAGTGGGCCTGCGCTGGCCCGCGGCGGTCGTGGTGCTGCCCGGCGACGCGACGGCGGCCCTGAGCAGGCCCTGGGTCTACACCGCGTTCAGCCGCGGCGAGCGGCATCTGTCGGTGGTCCAGGGCGCGGAGCAGGCGCTGCCGCGCGCGGTGGCGGAGATCCCCGCCAAGGCCCGCACGACGCGTCTGCAGACCCTCCTGCGCCCCCAGGTCCCCGCCTCGTCCTGAGCCGGGGAACCGTCCCGCGCTTCCGGGTGGCCGCCACGTCCACCGGCGCCCGGAAGCGGCGGCAACGGCCAGGGTGGGCCGCGCCGCGCGCCTGAGGGGTCAGCGATCCGCGTCCAGGGGGCTGCGGTCGTCGTCGACGTCGAGCGCATCGACTTCGTCCAGGTCATCGGCGTCGTCGACGTCGTCGAGGACCGCCACGGCGTCGGGGTCGGCGCGGACGTGGACGTCGGCGTCGGCATCGATGCCGTCGTCGTCCGGGTCCTCGTCGAAGACCGCGCTGACGTCGAACCGGCACACGACCCGGTGCGGATCCGCCTGGTCGAAGGGGGCGTCGAGCCACTCCCCCGGCTCGGCCGGCTCGTCCGCCGCGGTGACCCAGAGCGTGGAGTCGCCCTCCTCCAGGCCGAACTCCTTGTGCCGGGAGGCGATTTCGTCCGGTTCGAACTCACCGAAGAGGACGCCGAGCGCGGCGTGCACGCTGCTGCCCGCGGCCGCGACGGCAGGGCTGTCGTCCGCCGCGTCCTCGTCGAGGTCCGCGACCCGCTGGGCCTGCGCCAGGAGCCGCTGCGGCTCCGCCACCGCGTAGTCCCTGCGGATCAGCACGCTCAGCGCGTTCGCCTCCTCAGGACCCTGGTACGGCGGCAGCACGTCGCTGTCCGAGCCGGGGATCTCGAAGGGGGTGACCTCGTCATAGCGGTCGTAGAGGAGCTCGTCGTACTCCTCGGCCGCGGCGGCCAGCTCGTTGAACGCTTCGTAGACGGCCGGGTCGTCCTCGCCCGACCTGCGTTCGACCGCGGCAAGGTGACGGTCGAGCGCGGTCTTGACCGCCTCGGCGGCGGCGCGTACCTCGGCAGCGGTGGGCTGCGCAGCATCAGACATAGTGCAGACGCTATCCGTACCGGGCCTGTACTTGCACAATAGATGCGATGCCGGAATACGAATTTGTCGACGTGTATGTGCCTCGCGGGGTCACCCGCAAGGAAGCAACACGCCTGCTGACGGACCACGCGGAGTACGGACACTGGGAGTTGGACCGCCTGAGCCTGCACGCAGACGGCAGCCGCAGAGTGCGGCTGAAGCGGCGGATCATCCGCCAGCTGCGGGCTACTTGGTGATGTGAACATGCGAGAACGGAGGGTGCCCCGACCAGGCGGGTCACCCTCCGTTCCGCGTTCCGTACAAGCGGTGACGCGCCTCGATCAGGCGGCCGACCGGGCCGACCGCGTCCTGCGATACAGCACCGTCCCCGCGAGCAGCATGCCCGCGCCGACCGGCAGCACGACGCCGACCGGCAGCTCGCTGCCCGTCTGAGCGAGCGTCTCCGAGCCCTTCGGCTGGGCGACGGTCTGCGTCTCCGGCTGGTTCGGCACGCCCCGGTCCGGGTTCTCACCCGGCGTACCGGGCTTCTCCGGCTGCTCGGGACGTTCCGGCTTCTCCGGCGTCTGCGGCCCGCCCGGCGGCTGCTCCGGCTTCGTGGGCGGCTTCTCGTCGCCCGGCCCAGGCGCCTCGCCCGAGTCGTTGGCGCAGTCGTTGCCGGTGGTCGCGTTGCCGAGGCCACCGATGGTGACGCTGTTGCCGCAGACGTTCACCGGCACGTCGACCGGCAGCTGGACGTCGTTGCCCGAGCCGACACCGGGCGAGTCACTGGTGTGGCCCTCCGCGGCGGCCCCGCCGCCCGGCGGCTTGTTCGTGCCGCTGCCCCCGTCGTCGGAGGTGTTGGCGCAGTTGTTGCCCGCCGCGGGGTTGAGCACCCCGACGACGTTGACGCTGTTGCCGCAGACGTTCAGCGGCACGTGAACCGGGAGCTGGATCGAGTTGCCGGACAGCACGCCCGGAGAGTCCGACGCACCCCCGCGGGCGCCCGAATCGGCTTGCGCGTATCCACCGCTGATGGCGAGCACGCCCGTCGCGGCCGCCACCGTGATCAGGCCTTTACGAGTGACCTGTCGCATAGGTTTTCCCTGCCTTATGACTTCAGGAAAGCGCACGCTCCTTGGGGTGCGTACGCGGAATGCCCGAAGGCCCCGGAGTGCATGGCACGCACTCCGGGGCCGACAGACTCAGACCCTCATGGGGTGAGGCACAGCAACGTCAGACGTTGGCGCAGGTGTTGCCGAAGGCGGGGTTCAGCAGCCCGATCACGGAGACCGTGTTGCCGCAGACGTTGACCGGCACGTGCACCGGCGCCTGGACGACATTGCCCGAGAGCACACCGGGGGACTTCACGGCGGCACCCTGAGCACCGGCGTCAGCAGCAGCGATACCCGCACCCGCGAGCACGAGACCACCAGTGGCAGCCGCAGCAGCGACGACCTTCTTGATCATTATTCCTCCTTGTTGGCAATGCGATCCCAGCCGCGGACCGCACCACCTGTAACGAGGAGGAGCCAAAGGGGCTACGAGCCTATGGTCCCTTTCACTCTTTTCAGTCAAGTACGTACGTGCTGACGATTATTGGAGTGTCGTTTCAGCACGTAAATCGTCAACAAGGGGCGTGTGTACCGGCGTTCAGGACGCGTCGATGAACCGGTCCAGCACGCGCACACCGAACTTGAGGCCGTCGACCGGAACCCGCTCGTCCACACCGTGGAACATGCCCGCGAAGTCCAGCTCCGGCGGCAGCTTCAGCGGCGCGAAGCCGAATCCGCGGATGCCGAGGTCGTCGAAGGACTTGGCGTCGGTGCCCGCGGAGAGCATGTACGGCACGGCACGGGCGATCGGGTCCTCGGCCTGGAGCGCCGTCTGCATGGCGTCGACGAGCGCGCCGTCGAAGGTGGTCTCCAGGGCCTTGTCCGCGTGTACGTCCTGACGCTTGACGTTCGGGCCGAGGATCCGGTCCAGGTCGGCGAGGAACTCCTGCTCGTACCCCGGCAGGAAGCGGCCGTCGACATGTGCCGTCGCCTGCCCCGGGATGACGTTGACCTTGTAACCGGCGCCCAGCTGGGTCGGGTTGGCGGTGTTCTGCAGGGAAGCGCCGATGAGCTTGGCGATGCCGCCGAGCTTGGCGAGCGTCTCGTCCATGTTCTCGGGGTCGAGCTCGGTGCCGAGTGCGTCGCCCAGCTCGTCCAGGAAGTGCCGCAGCGTCTTGGTCACCCGCACCGGGAACTTGTGCCGCCCCAACCGGCCCACGGCCTCGGACAGTTCGGTGATGGCGTTGTCCCTGTGGATCATCGAGCCGTGGCCCGCGGTGCCGTCCACGGTCAGCTTCATCCAGTGCATGCCCTTCTGGGCCGTCTCGATGAGATAGAGCCGCAGGTCCTCGTTGACCTGGAAGGAGAAGCCGCCGACCTCACTGATGGCCTCCGTGACGCCCTCGAACAAGTGCGGATGCTTGTCGACGAGGTAACGCGCGCCATACGTGCCGCCGGCCTCCTCGTCGGCCATGAAGGACAGCACGATGTCGCGCGGGGGCTTGCGGCCGGTGCGCATGCGCTCACGGATGACCGCGAGGGTCATCGCGTCCATGTCCTTCATGTCGACGGCGCCACGGCCCCACACGCAACCGTCCGCGATCTCCCCGGAGAAGGGGTGGTGCGTCCAGTCCTGCGCGTTCGCCGGTACGACGTCGGTGTGGCCGTGGATGAGCAGCGCGGGCCGGGAGCGGTCCTCGCCCTCGATGCGGGCCACCGTGGAGGCGCGGCCGGGGTGCGATTCGAAGATCTGCGGCTCGAGCCCCACCTCGGCGAGCTTCTCCGCGACGTACTCGGCGGCCTTGCGCTCCCCCGGGCCCGAGTGGTCGCCGTAATTGCTCGTGTCGATGCGGATCAGATCGCGGCAGAGATCGACGACCTCGTCCTCACCGGTGACGGGCCGCGACCGGTCCGCTTCGCCCGCCCTGTCGGCCCTGCTCGACTCGCTCACGATGGTTCCTCCCGCTATCGCTGCTGGTGGTCCTCTTCATCCTCCCGCGCCCACCTCCCGGCACCAAGGCCGGGCACCCGTCGTCATACGCCGTTCACGCACCTGACCTGTGTGATCAGAGGCCCCCGAATGTTTGCTATGGTTTTCCACGTCGCCGCGGGAAACCGCGACAGACCACCGGTCCGGGTGGCGGAATGGCAGACGCGCTAGCTTGAGGTGCTAGTGCCCTTTATCGGGCGTGGGGGTTCAAGTCCCC